>NZ_JBBKBJ010000014.1:0-84881 GCF_037890145.1 Phocaeicola sp. HCN-6420 | reverse complement strand
AATGAGGAAGACTGTTTTTGCAGCGAAATAGCAGACGGAAAGTAGAGGATGGTTGCCTGAGTATGTGTATCTTTGTGAAGAAATATGATAGATAAAATTGATTATGAAAAAGAAACTGGTTTTTGCAACGAATAATGCACACAAGTTGGATGAGATACGTGCCATATTGGGAGATAGGGTAGAGGTGCTGAGTCTGAAGGATATCCATTGTGAGGCAGATATTCCGGAAACGGCTGATACGCTGGAGGGAAATGCTGCTCTGAAAGCTGAATATATTTATAAAAACTATGGTCTGGATTGTTTTGCCGACGATACGGGTCTGGAGGTTGAGGTCCTGGGAGGGGCTCCGGGAGTCTATTCGGCCCGATATGCTGGAGGAGAAGGACATGATTCGGAAGCTAATATGAAAAAACTGCTTGTAGAGCTGGAAGGAAAGACCAACCGTAAAGCGCAATTCCGTACGGCTATTTGCCTGATCGAGGGTGGAACGGAGCATCTCTTCGAAGGAGTTGTAAAAGGCGAAATAATCGAAAAAAAACGCGGTTGTTCAGGATTTGGCTATGATCCTGTTTTTGTCCCCGAAGGTTATACTGAAACATTTGCCGAGATGGGCAATGAAGAAAAGAATAAAATCAGCCATCGGGCAAGGGCAACACAGAAGCTTTGTGATTATTTGAAATGTGAATAATACTGATAATCTGCGGGACTGCATCCAATCGAAAAGAACTGCTGAATGATTGATTCAGGCTGGTTCTGAATAGGATGAAGTCCCGTAGTTTTTTGTGTATGATTATTTGCAGATTTCCTTGAGGTATTGTTCTACTTTCTCAAAGAAAAGTGAAATGTGTGCTCCGTCTGTAAAAGCATGACTTACAGTCAGTGCAATAGGCATGATACGCTTGCCTTCGCGTATGATGGCCTTACCGGCATTCATCAGCGGATAATCCAGCGGATGTCCTACTTCCTGTTGGGTGTAGGTTATCGAAGTGAAATATAGTTTTGGAGTGGCACTTAGCAGGATTACATCAAAATCTCCTTGTTTATAAATGCTTTTATCGGTTCCGTATGGATCACCATCTTCAGGAATAGATGTGACAATGTGTCTGGCTTCGGTATAAAATGCTTCGAAATCAACATGATGAGGGATGCGTACCGTATAAAATGTTTTGCCGGGTACAGCAATAGGAGAAATGACATCCACTGTATCATGATAGACTACTTGTCCGTTTTTATCCCAGCGATAACGGAACTCTTTTATCTCGTTGGCAGCGCGCAATATGGCATAAAGATAATACAGAAAAAATGATTTTCCGTTGGCTTTGGCATGGTTGTAAGCTTCAGTACAGTCTACTTCACTGGTGATAGCAATCCATGAATTCGCAAATCCACGGAAAAAGTTGTAGTTGTCTTTCCGTTCCCAGGTTTCAATATCTACTATATGTTTCATTTATTCTTGAATTTTTGAGCTACTTTTTGATAGGTAGGCATAGATATTCCCAAACGCTCACCCAAATCAATCATATCGAACAACATACTTTGTATCTCCGATGCATGTCCTCGGGCAAGGTCTTTTTGCATGGATGCTGTACTGTGCGGGTCGAGCTTATCTATTACTTTCAAATTGTAAGAAACAGGATCTTCCGGATAAGAAATTCCCATCTTGTGTCCGATTTCTGCACTTTCTCTGGAAAGTCCGATAAATGTATCTCGTACTTCGCCTTCGTGTTGTACTTCTCCCATTGGTAC
The DNA here is from genome assembly GCF_037890145.1 of Phocaeicola sp. HCN-6420. Classification (NCBI taxonomy): domain Bacteria; kingdom Pseudomonadati; phylum Bacteroidota; class Bacteroidia; order Bacteroidales; family Bacteroidaceae; genus Phocaeicola; species Phocaeicola sp. HCN-6420. The sequence continues at coordinate 83,135 of NZ_JBBKBJ010000014.1, read as the reverse complement.
ATCGTGATATGCTCCAGTACATGCCATTGCCGAAATAAATGCCCATTTGATAAATGTGTCGCGGTTGATATCATCGGAAACATCGACTTTGATACCGCAACTTCTGACATCCTCTGCAATTGCTTCAATACGTTCCTGAGAAACTCCCTGCTCCGGACGTGCTCCGAATACCAGCCGGAAAATGCTTCCCATCTGAGTGATTTCGCCTTCACCTGAAACAAATCCTACGATGTAGATACAGCCATCGAGAACAGTTACTTCAGGTGTCAAACGACCAATACGTGGTCCTGTACCATAAACATTTAAAATAGGAATAACCAGTGTATGAGGTGCTGAAGCACGTTCTATTACCTCCTTGACAGAGTCGATGGAATATCCTTTTACACAGACAAATATCACATCTGCTTTCCCTTGATATTCTTCTGCTGTACAGGCGTTTACTTTCAGATAGTGTTCGCCTTTCAAATCTGATTTCAGATGCAGCCCATAATTACGGATATTCTCGAGGTGTTTTCCCCGTGCAATGCATGTGACTTCTTTTCCTGCCAGAGCAAGAAATCCGGCGATACTTCCTCCTACGCCGCCAGTACCTATAATAAGATAGTTCATGGTTTTTTGTTTTAGGATTAAAAAAAGAAATCGGTCGCTGATGAGCGACCGATTTTCTAAAATGGTATATTATACGTTAAAGCGGAAATGCATGATGTCTCCGTCTTCTACGATATAGTCTTTTCCTTCTACATTCAGTTTACCAGCCTCGCGTACAGCTGCTTCCGAACCGTATTTGATAAAGTCGTCGTACTTGATGACTTCTGCACGGATAAATCCTTTCTCGAAGTCAGTATGAATAACTCCGGCACATTGAGGAGCCTTCCATCCTTTATGGAATGTCCATGCGCGGACTTCCATCTTTCCAGCAGTGAAATAGGTTTCCAGATTCAGCAGCTTATAGGCTGAACGAATCAGACGACTGACTCCCGATTCTTCCAGTCCCACTTCCTGAAGGAACATCTGACGGTCTTCGTATGTTTCAAGTTCTGCAATGTCGGCTTCTGTCTTGGCTGCAACAATTAATATTTCTGCTCCCTCTTCTTTGACAGCTTCGCGTACTTGCTCTACATATTTGTTACCATTTACAGCACTGGCTTCATCTACATTACATACGTACATTACAGGCTTGGAAGTAAGCAGGAAAAGTTCATGAGCGATCTTTTGTTCGTCTTTAGTTTCGAACTGTACGGTACGTGCTGATTTTCCCTGTAATAATGCTTCACGGTAGCGAACCAGTACTTCATAAGTTTGCTTAGCTACTTTGTCGCCTCCGGTCTGAGCTTGTTTCTGTACTTTTTGAATACGGCTTTCTATTGTTTCGAGGTCCTTCAGCTGAAGCTCTGTATCAATGATTTCTTTGTCGCGTACAGGATCTACACTACCGTCGACATGGGTAACATTTTCATCATCAAAACAACGCAGTACATGAAGAATTGCGTCTGTTTCACGGATATTTGCCAAGAATTTATTTCCTAATCCTTCACCTTTGCTGGCTCCTTTTACCAGACCTGCGATGTCTACAATTTCTACAGTTGTAGGTACTATACGGTCGGGGATAACCAATTCTGCCAATTTGTTAAGACGTTCATCTGGAACAGTGATTACACCAACGTTAGGTTCTATTGTACAGAAAGGGAAGTTGGCTGCTTGAGCCTTTGCATTCGATAAACAGTTGAAAAGAGTCGATTTTCCTACATTGGGCAAACCGACAATGCCACATTGTAATGCCATAAAACTTATATATTTCCTTATTAATTATCAGATTGTATTTCAGTTTGCAAAGGTAGTCATTCTTTTTGTCATTTACTAAAAAAATAATTTTTTCGGAAAAGTTGATATATTCTTATCTTGTTTTTAGTAACAGATTGTTATGTTTTTTGCAAAATAGATTGTCTGATTAGAAGAAGAAATAAAAAAAGAGGCACTTCTCACGAAGTACCTCTTTTACTAGAGAGTTTATGAAAATATTGTTTTTTTGTATGTTGTTTTTACATGTCCATAGTTACAGTCATTTCCGGAACGAGAATGTAATCTTTCTTATTTTTGTTCCATTTGTAGTATTGGATTGTGGTGCTGTTTTCATTATATGTATATTTGATACACATATGGTTACGCCATGTTCCTCTACCTTCGTCCCACTTCTGTAACACGTTTTCTACAACTTGTTTCTTATCGTTGTATTTATAGTTATATTTCTCAAAGTTTGTCAGAATACCTTCATTCATTTTATATACAGTTTCCGACATCTTTACTCCATCTATTTCCTCAGTATTGTATATCAACTCAGTTTCTGGGTTGCTAGCAAAAACTGTAAGGTTAGCAGCGAAAACAAATACTGTTACAAATAAACTCTTGAGTAAATTCATCTTTTTCATATCTTTTGTTTTTAAGGTATTACTATCTTTTTGTTTTTAATTACGCTGCAAAATTAGTAAAACCTTTTGATGTTGCTAACTTTTCGGCAAGAAAAAATGAATATTTTAGCAAATTGTTATCATTTAAACACCTGTTAACAGTTGGAATGAACTAATGTGCTTCCAGCCAATTCTTACCCCAACCACAGTCTGCTCGCAAAGGTGCTTTCATTTTGTAAGCAGCTTCCATTTCGCTAATCACAATTTGTTGCACTTTTTCCTTTTCTTCGGGCATGACGCTGAAGTTCAATTCATCGTGTACCTGAAGAATCATTTTGGAACGAATACCTTCTTCCATGAACCGTTTGTATATACGAATCATTGCCACCTTGATAATATCAGCCGCACTTCCTTGTATTGGAGCATTGATGGCATTACGTTCGGCATACCCACGGACAACTGCATTTCGTGAATTGATATCGGGCAGATAGCGTTTTCGTTTGAAGATTGTTTCGATATAACCTCTTTCTTGTGCCAGACGAATACTTTTATCCATATATTCTTTTACGTGTGGATAATTTTCGAAATAGCCGTCTATTAGTTCCTTGGCTTCTTTTCTTTCTATATTTAATCGTTCTGCCAGTCCGAAAACCGATATACCATATATAATACCAAAATTAGCTGTCTTAGCTTTGCTTCTTTGTTCGCGTGTTACACTTTCCAAGGGCTCCTTATAAATCTTTGCAGCAGTAGCAGCATGGATATCTTGTCCTTTTTGGAATGCTTCTATCATGTGCGGGTCACCACTTAAGTGTGCCATGATGCGAAGTTCGATTTGTGAATAATCGGCAGAGAAGAATTCACAACCTTCATCGGGAATAAATGCTCGCCGGATTTCCTTTCCATCTTCATTACGGACAGGGATGTTCTGCAGGTTTGGATTGCTTGAACTAAGTCGTCCCGTAGCAGTAACAGTTTGGTTGAATGAAGTATGTATATGTCCGGTTTTAGGATTGATAAGTAAGGGAAGGGCATCGATATACGTACCCAATAGCTTTTTCAGCCCTCTGTGTTCCAGTATTTTCCCTACTATTTCATGTTTGCCTCGCAAACTTTCCAATACTTCTTCGGAAGTAACATATTGTCCGGTTTTAGTCTTTTTGGCCTTGTCTGTTATTTTCAAGCGGTCGAATAATACTTCACCTACTTGTTTGGGAGAAGCGATGTTGAATTCTATTCCGGCAAGCTGATGCACTTCTTCTTCCAGTTGTTGCATACGTGCTGTAAAATGTCGTGAAGTTTCCTTCAATGCTTCTGTGTCGATACGTACTCCGTTGCGTTCCATATAGGCAAGTACCGGTACCAGCGGCATTTCAATTGTTTGGAATAATTCGTCGACACCGTTTGATACCAGTTCTTTTTCCAGTACATTTTTCAGTTTCAACGTGACATCGGCATCTTCGCAGGCATACTTATAAACAGAAGAGGGAGAGAGGTCACGCATGTTTTTTTGATTTTTACCTTTAGGACCTATCAGCTCTTCTATTTTTATGGTTTCATATTTCAGATACACCTCAGCAAGATAATCCATACCATGGTGAAGTTCGGGCTGAAGTACATAATGGGCTATCATGGTGTCGAACATTGGACCACGGACTTCAACGCCGTAGTTGCCAAGTACAAGCATATCGTATTTTATATTCTGTCCGATTTTCAGTGTTTTCTCATTTTCTATGATTGGTTTTAATTTTTTAACTATTGCCAACGCTTCTTCACGATTTGCCGGAACTGGTACATAAAATGCCTGATTTTCGGCAAAGCTGAAGCTCATTCCTACCAGTTCTGCAGTAATTGGGTCGGTTCCTGTGGTTTCCGTATCTAGACTGAAAAAATCTTTTGTAACGATTATTTGTAAAAAATCGTCTATTTTCTCCTCTGAATCAAGTAGTTGGTAGTCGAAATCAAGGTCTTCTAGCCGCGTGAGATTTGAATTTTTTGGCTCGTCTGTATTCTCGTCCGCAAAAAATCCAAAGAGATCGCTTTGAGGAGAGGCCGTTGGAGCAGTAATTTTCTTCTCCGTTTTAAGAATACGATCCAATAGAGTACGAAATTCCAATTCTTCAAAAATTTTGCGAAGTTTTTCTTCGTCGGGCTGTTCACGCTTCAGTGCTTCCATGTCGAGCGAGATTGGCACATCCGTTTTAATTGTAGCCAGAAATTTAGAGAAAGTAATCTGTTCGCGATTATTCTCCACCTTTGTCTTGATAGCCCCTTTCAGTTGGTCGGTGTTAGCAAGCAAATTTTCGATACTTCCAAATTGGGCGATTAATTTTTGGGCTGTTTTTTCGCCTACCCCCGGACATCCCGGAATGTTGTCGGCAGTATCTCCCATAAGTCCCAGCATATCGATTACTTGCGAGGGTGATTCGATGTCGAACTTGGCTTTGATTTCTTTTACGCCCATAACTTCGAACTCCTTGTCGCCGTATTTAGGTCGGTACATAAATACATTTTCCGAAACCAGCTGACCATAGTCCTTATCAGGAGTCATCATATATGTTGTAATGCCTCGTTTCCCGGCTTCGGTAGCAAGCGTTCCGATAACGTCGTCGGCTTCGTATCCTTTCACTTCGAGAATCGGAATACGATAAGCTCGTATAATATCCTTGATAACAGGAACAGAGAGGCGAATTGCTTCGGGAGTTTCTTCGCGTTGTGCTTTATACTGTTCGAAAGCTTCGTGGCGGAATGTGGGACCGGCGGGATCGAAGGCAATGCCTATATGAGTAGGGTTCTCTTTTTTCAGGACATCCTCCAGAGTATTGACGAATCCCATGATAGCTGATGTATTGAAACCTTTGGAATTGATACGCGGATTTTTGATAAAAGCATAGTATGCGCGGTAGATAAGTGCATACGCATCGAGTAGAAACAGTTTCTCCATTCGTGTAAAATTATTAAGTTTTCTACGTAAAAGTACAAAAAAATACCGTATTCGCTGTTTTATTATTACTTTTGTACCCAAATAAATCTCCATGGATAAGTTAGCAATAATCAAGAAACCCGTAGAAAAGGAATTAAGCGAATTTAAGGCTCTTTTCGACGCCTCATTGAAAAGTTCCACGCCGTTGTTGAATGAAGTTTTAGGCTATATCAAGCAGAGGAACGGAAAAATGATGCGTCCCATTCTGGTTTTGCTTATGGCAAAACTTTATGGCGGGATAAATGAATCTACTTTGCATGCCGCACTGTCGCTGGAACTACTTCATACGGCCAGTCTGGTGCACGATGATGTGGTAGACGAGAGCGACAAGCGGCGGGGGCAATCGTCGATTAACGCGCTATATGACAATAAGGTATCCGTATTGGTAGGCGACTATATGCTGGCAACCAGTTTGCGTCATGCCTCGTATACCAGACATATCGATTTGGTTGGTTTGGTAGCCCGTTTGGGACAAAACTTGTCAGAAGGAGAAATTATCCAGTTGGTAAATATCAGCAATCGCGATTTTTCAGAAGAGATTTATTTTGATGTTATCCGCAAAAAGACTGCTGCACTGTTTACTGCCAGTGCAGAAAGTGGAGCCATTTCGGTTGATGCTCCGCAGAGTGAAATAGAAAAGGCGGCACTTTTCGGCGAGATGATAGGCATTGCTTTTCAGATAAAGGATGATATATTCGACTATTTTAAAAACGAAGAGCTGGGTAAGCCTACCGGGAATGACATGATGGAAGGCAAGCTGACGCTTCCGGCACTACACGTGTTGAATACGCATGCCGACGAGGAAAAGAAGGAACTTGCATTGCGCATCCGTTCACTTAGTGCATCGAAGGAAGAAATTGCAGATTTTGTCGATTATATAAAGCAGGAGGGAGGAATTGCGTATGCGGAGCAAGTAATGTACGATTATCGCAACAAAGCATTGGCTTTGCTTCCTGAATCGGCTGATGAGTCTATTCGAACAGCACTGACAGCTTATATTGATTATGTAATCGAACGCAACAAATAATACTCTCATTGTTTATTGGCAAGAGTTTAAAGAAATCTGTCAATATAAAGAAAATATCCCTTCATTTGTGTTTCGTCTTCTTTGTAAAGATGTCGCGAATGAAGGGATATTTTTTGTACAAAAAAAATAATGATTTGTACAAATTTTCAAAAAACGTTTAGACGTTTTAGTACTTTTCTGTGCATAGCCTGAGAAAGTTTTCAGGTATGTTCCGATGATACATTAAAGAAATAATCAACTTGTTGCCTGTCATGTTTCTCTCATCATTTATAGAGAATCGTATATATTGTATTGTCAAATTTCTTGTTAATTCATATGCCTTTGTCGTTTTTATTTTCTTATTCTTATATATTGCTTATATAAAATGAGATATATGTATATACATTTCCTGCTTAATGTATGCTTTTTTTATTTTATGTAAAGAAAATGTGATAAAAAATTTTGATGTATGATAAAAAAACTATAATTTAAGCGTTGCTAACCTATTATATTTTTAATACCTTAAATCTATGGACATTTTGTTTCGTTGGGGTAAAATGCATTATATGCAAAAGGCTCTATTTGTATTGTTATCGATGGTATTGGTGGCTTGTGGTGAGAAAGAAAAGGTAAATCTGCCCGATGAGCCTGAAACTCCTGCAGCCACAATTACATTGGCCGAAGGAACTGATACAAATCCATTATTGGATACTTCTGGGGGAACTGTAACGTTGCATTTTACGGCGACTGCCGACTGGAAAGCCACGGTAGGTAATATACGTGCTGTTGGCTGGATTACCATATCTCCGGCATCGGGTAAAGCAGGAGAGGCATCGGTTACAATTTCGGTCGCTGCTAATAATGGCACCGACGAGCGTAGTGCTTCCGTTTTCTTGGAGTGTGGCGATACTCGGGAAACAATTGTCGTTTCACAGAAGCAGAAGGATGCATTGATTGTATCTCAGCAAAACTATGAACTTTCTGCCGGAGAGGCTGATATAAAAGTAGAGGTGGAAGCAAATGTTACTTTCGAAGTGGAGGTCTCGGATACATGGATTGAGCAAATTTCTACACGGAGTCTTGAAAAATCGGTGTTGGCTTTCCGTATATTGGCTAACGACGGTTATAATAAACGAAGTGGAAGCATCGTAATCAGCAGCGGAGAACTGCGGGAAACAGTTCATATCTATCAGGAAGGAAGGGAAAAGGAGGTATTGCTTCTTTCAGACGACTTGGTTGAGGTTGGTGCCGGAGGCGGTACGGTGGATGTACAGTTACAGTCGAGTGTATCGTATATCTGTAAACCCGAAGCGGAATATACATGGGTAAGCGAACCGGCTTCGAGGGCTGTTTCTACACATACGCTCCATTTTGAAGTACAGCCCAATGACACTTATGATGAGCGTGAGGCACGTTTTATTTTTGTGAATGAAACAGAATCTGTATCGGATACGCTGACTATTCGTCAGTATGCTGTTAATGAGATACTTGTTCCTTCGGAACCTGTCGTTTGTGAAGCTGATGCTGGAACCTTTTCCATAGAAATCAACACAAATATAAGTTATGATGTAAAGACTGATGTCAACTGGTTGAAGCAGGTGGCAAGCAGAGGGTTGAAACAGTTTACGTTATATTTTAGTGTGGAAGAGAATACTGAAACGGCTATGCGTGAAGGAAATATTATCGTGACAGGTAATGGTGTTGAACGTACAGTGAAGGTCTTGCAGAAGGGAAAGGAAGAAGCTCCTTATCTGTTTGTTTCGCAGGATTATTTCGATGTTCAGGCAGGAGGTGGTACGGTTCGTTTTACGGTGAAGGGAAATGTTCCTTATCGGGTGAGTGCAGGAGCAGACTGGATGACTCGGACGTTGTCGGGAGATGCAGAAGAAGAGATTGTGTTTACAATATTACCGAACGAATCGACCACATCGCGTGAGGCAACCATTACGGTTACCTCGGAAGACGGCAGTCTGATCCGTACGGTACGTGTGGTTCAAGAGGGTGAAGCTGTGTATCTGGAAGTTTCTCCTTCGAGCATTTCCGCAGCATCCGAAGGAGGCCGATTCGCCTTCACTGTAAACAGTAATACCCAGTATACATTGACCAGCAGCGATACTGGCTGGATCAATATAGAGGAAAATATCATCGTTGTTGCAGCCAATACTTCTACTTCCCAACGAAAGGGGAGTGTGACGGTTCGGGCAGAGGAGCTTGTTCGTGTTATTGAGATTACTCAAGACGGTAAAAAAGAAGAAACTCCTTCGGCAGGTGGAAGTACAGAAGACTTTACAGAGAATGAAGAAGACTGGTAATAATCTTGAAAAACACAGTAAATATTATGAAGCATATAACTCTTTTTTTAGGCATATTTTTGTTGTTGCTTGTAGGGTGTCAGCAAGATGAACTGGTACCTTCCGGCAGTCAGGATAATAGTTTGAAATCGGTTCGTGCTACGACATCGTCAATTGTAAAGAGTCGTACCTCTCTTTCCGGTAATTCTGTGGTATGGAATACGGGAGATGCCATCGGTATTTTCAGCAATACATCCGATTCGGTTGCCCGTTACGAACTGACTGAAATTTCAGGTGACGAGGCTCAGTTTGAAAGCGACAAGCCCGTCAGAGGTAATACGTTTTATGCCTTTTATCCGTATGCGGCTGATGCTGTAGTGTCTGGTACGAACGTTTCGTTCCGTCTGCCGGAGGAACAGTCATTCGGTTTCGATAGCTTTGCTTCCGGTATATGTCCGATGGTGGCTCAGAGCACCACAAGCTCTTTCCGCTTTTTGCAGGTTTGTGGACTGGTACGCCTGAATTTGAAAGGAAACATGCAGGTGTCATCTATTTCATTGTCGGGAAATAATGGGGAAGCTATTGCCGGTTTAGGTTCGGTAGATATAGCCTCCGATGCGCCGGAATTCCGTGTTTCGGGAGGAGGGCAGGAGAGTTATAATGAAATCGCACTTCGGGGAAATGTGGCTTTGTCGTCTTCACAAACTACTTCATTCTATTTCGTAGTTCCTCCTCAGGTATTTAGTAACGGTATGACATTTAAGATTACTGGATTGGTAAGCGGTCAGCAGCGGACGCTTACCAAGGCTACGGAGCGAAGCATTACGGTCGGTCGTTCAGTTATCACCAGTTTTACGGCAGTTGATACAAACGATTTGCTGGAGCAAGACGAGATGACGGAAAGAGATGTGTTGATTGCACTGTACGATGCTACAAACGGCGATGCATGGACGAATAATGCCAACTGGTGTACGGACGCTGATTTATCGGAATGGTACGGTATCTATACGGACTATAATGGTAAGGTAAGTTCGATTAATCTGTCTTCGAACAATCTGACCGGAACGATACCGGATGAAATTGGGAATCTTGAAGCGTTATGGACATTGAATGTGCCCTATAATCAGCTGACAGGAGAAATCCCTACTTCCATAGGTAAGCTGACAAACCTTTGGAGTTTATATCTGTACCGAAATCAATTGACGGGTAGTATACCACCTGAATTGGGAAATATGAAGCAATTGGTCTATTGTTACTTGAATGATAACCAGTTGACAGGTACTGTACCCGAAACCCTTGGGAACTTGACAGAACTGGAATATATGGATTTTGGAGGGAATATGCTGTCAGGCGATTTGCCGCAGGCTGTCACTTCTTCTTCCTGGTGGCAGAAGAGTGGATGGGTTTGTATCGGACAAAATTCACCGGGCGGATTTAACTTCGATACATTTAACTTGTATATGCCCGATTTTACGGCAACCGATTATAAAGGAAATACGATAAATTCTACTTCCATCGTTGCCTCTCATAAAGTGACATTGTATTATATCTGGGCATCATGGTGCGGCTTCAGCAAGGCTTTCCATCCTACCGTATCGTCAATTTATCAGCGTTACAAGAATCATTCACTGGAAATCATCGGGCTTTGTAGCGATGGAACAGAGAACCCTACAGATGCAGCCAATACAATAGAGAGCAACAATATGGAATGGCCCACGCTGATGTCCAATCCGGGAGGTATTGCGTATGACAGTTTCCCTACTATTATGGCTTTCGATGAAACGGGCAAGCTGATATTCCATAGCAGTGTAACGTCAAGAGATTTGCTTCCTGAGTTTCTGAAAGGAATCCTGGGTGAGGGGGATTTGCCTTACGAATCTTCTGACTATTCGGAAGACGGAAAGGTATATACCTTGCAACAAGCCTCTGAAGGAAACGGCATCAATGTGGTATTGATGGGAGATGCCTTTTCCGACAGACAGATTGCCGACGGTACCTATGAGGAGGTTATGCGGACAGCAGCCGATGCTTTCTTCAGTGAAGAGCCTTATACTTCCTTCCGGAACTTGTTTAATGTGTATTATGTGACGGCTGTTTCCCGGAATGAAGGATACGTAGACGGTGGAAGTACGGCCTTTTCCGGCTATTTTGGTAGCGGAACTCACGTAGGAGGAGATCACAACAAGTGTATGCAGTACGCAGCAACTTGTCCGGGAATGACCGATCCGCTGATGAATGAAGTACTGATTATTGTGATGATGAATTCGACTACGTATGCAGGAACCTGCTATTTCGGAACAAGTACAGCTTATCAGGGAGATTATGGCAGGGGATATGGTATTGCGTATTTCCCGATAGGAACGAGTGATGAAGACCTGGCAAGTGTGCTTCATCATGAAGCTGGAGGACATGGATTTGCTAAATTGCTGGATGAATATTATTATGAAAGTATGGGAGCGATACCTTCAAGTGAAATATCCGATAATATTAATTCCCGAAATCTTTACGGATGGGGAAGGAATGTGGACTATACAAGCGATCCGAACAGTGTGGTATGGAGTAAGTTTATATCCGACTCTCGTTATGCAAACGAAGGTCTTGGCGTTTATGAAGGTGCTTGTACTTATTATAAGGGAGCGTATCGACCTACAGAAACCAGCATCATGGTGGGCAATGTGGGAGGTTTCAATGCACCTTCACGGGAAGCGATTTACAACCGTATTCATAAGCTGGCTTACGGTGAGAGCTGGCAGTTTGATTATGAAACGTTCGTCAGCTGGGATTTGAGCCGGCAGGGGCGTTCGCGCAGTATTTCAGTCGGGACAGAATATAAGCCTACTGCTCCTCCTGTTATCTTGAACCAGCACTGGAAAGGGGGAAGACTTGTGGCAAATTAAAGCTTGAGGTTACATAAAAATCGAGGGCACGGAGAAACATTAATATGAATCTTCGTGCCCTTATTGTGCGTTCCCCTCGTGTCCTGTGAAAGGTCTGAAGGGTAAAAATGCTAACTTAGATTAGAAAAATTTGACTTCTTTTCCTACGATGTCCGACAATAACAGGTTGGCAAGGCGGCTTGTTCCCAGACGGAACAGTTCATTTGTCAGCCATTCTTTGCCGAGAACCTCTTTAACTATCGTGTAGTATACCAGTGCATCGTGTACGGTGTTAATGCCTCCTGCGGGCTTAAAACCTACTTTGCGGCCGGTTTCAAGGAAGTACTCCTTGATAGCATGGCACATTACATAAGCTGCTTCGGGTGTAGCTGCTGGATTTTCTTTTCCGGTAGATGTCTTGATGAAGTCGGCTCCCGAATACATTGACAGGATAGATGCCTTTTTGATGTTTGAGGCGCTGCCCAGCGCACCTGTTTCCAGGATTACTTTCAGATGCTTTTCGCCACATACTTCCTTCAGCTCTTCTACTTCATCGCACATGCCTTCATAATCTCCGCTCAGGAACTTTCCTACAGAAATTACGATATCTATTTCATCGGCTCCTGCATGAAGTGCCATGGCTGTTTCGGCCACCTTTACTTCGATGAAAGTTTGTGAAGAGGGGAACCCTCCCGAAACACAAGCTATATTTACGTTGTCAGCTTCCAGCGTATCGTTTACGATTTCAGCCATATTCGGATATACACAGATGGCTGCAACGTTGTCGAGTTCCGGATATGCATCCACAAAGTCATTAACATGCTGTGTGAACTTCATAACGCTTGGCTCGCTATCTGTACACTTCAGTGTAGTAAGGTCGATACAGTGGAAAAGGAATTTCTTTACTTCCAGTGTATCGTTTTCCTTTACGTATTTCTCGATGATATGAGCTGTCTGAGCGGCAACTTCTTCATCTTTCAGGTTGGTGTTGTATTTGCTTAATGCTTCATCATACTTGCTTGGCTGGTGCAAATTTTCTTTGTCTTCATCCTCTTCGCATCCGCAATCGCAAGCAGCATCGTCATCATTACATTCACATTTGTGATCGTGGTGATGTTCGTTCTCGCAGTTACATTCGTGGTTGTGGTGATGATGTTCGTTCCCACATCCGCATTCATGATCGTGATTATACTTCATAATGTTTATAATTTGGGATTGTTTTTATGTCTTTCTTTATCTCTGCTGGTTTTCTTTTCCAGATTTTTTCTGAACGCTTCTGTCAGATTTACGCCTGTCTGATTTGCCAGACAAATCAGTACCCATAATACATCGGCCATTTCATCATCGAGATTGTCTTTTTCTCCGGGCTTGAATGACTGGTCGCCGTATTTTCGTGACATGACACGTGCCAATTCTCCTACTTCTTCTGTCAGTACTGCCATATTGGTCAGTTCGCTGAAGTAGCGCACGCCGTATGTTTTAATCCAGTTGTCTACTGTTTTCTGTGCTTCTTCCAGTGTCATTTTATTCTTTGTTTTTGGTGTCCATGCAAATGGTGACAGGACCATTATTCAACAATTCTACTTTCATGTCGGCACCGAATTCTCCGGTCCCTACTTGTTTGCCCAGTCCGATGCTCAGCTCGTTGCAGAAATATTCGTATAATGGAATTGCTGTTTCATGGCAGGCTGCACGGATATATGAGGGGCGATTGCCTTTTTTTGTGGAAGCCATCAGAGTAAATTGACTTACGACTAATATCTCTCCGCCCGTATCAAGGATGGATTTGTTCATTACTCCGTTTTCATCGTCGAAAACTCTCAATCCGATGATTTTCTTACATAGCCAGTCGGCATCTTCCTGGTTATCGGCTTCCTCTATACCTACCAGAATTAGAAAGCCTTCCTTTATGGCAGATTTGCATACTCCGTTTATCGTAACGGATGCATGACTTACACGTTGAATTACTACTCTCATGTGGTATATACTTTCTACAAAGATAGCAAATATTCAGTATAATAGTAGAATAAAATTGAAAGAATGACAAAAGTCTACCCGAAATTAATTGTATCTTTGTGGTATTGGAATTAGAAGAATTATAGTGGTGAAATGAGTGGTATTGATAATTGTGGCAATGGCTCTGCGGAAAGACTGGATTATCTTTTTGCAGAGCTTTTCTATTTCTTGCCAGACTTGACTTTTAACGGCGTATCTTTCTTGTTATTTAGTGCAGAGTGAGAAAATCTCTTTCAATTTCCAATAATGGTTTAGAATATTGTTCGTTGACGATGTAATGAACCCTCTTTTAGCTCTCTGCCAGATATAGGAAAATACCTTTATCGGAATTGAAACTTAGAGTGATTCTTTTATGCTTTGTGCTGCACTTTCTCCTACTACTGCCGCCAGTTCTTCGAGTGTTGCCTTTTTGATTCGAGCTACACTCTTGAATCCTTTCAGCAAGGCTGTCTTACGCTTTTCGCCGATTCCTTTTATGTTGTCCAAGGCAGATGCAATCTGACTTTTGCTTCGCTTGTCACGATGAAAAGTGATGGCAAAGCGGTGTACCTCATCCTGTATATTCTCCAAAAGGTGGAACAGGGGAGTCCCTTGCTTGATGCCTATCGTCATCGGAGGAAAGCCAAATAGGACTTCCGATGTGCGGTGCTTATTGTTCTTGGCAAGACCGGCTATAGGAATATGGAGTTTCAATTCGTCTTCTATAACCTGACGTACGACTTCCATTTGTCCTTTACCGCCATCTGTAAGTATTAAGTCGGGAAGTTCTCCGTGCTCTTCAAGAATACGTGTATAGCGTCGGCGTACAACTTCCTGCATAGAGGCGTAATCATCTGGCCCAACAACCGTCTTGATGTTGTACTTGCGATAGTCTTTTTTGCTGGGACGTGCTTTCTTGAATACGACACAAGCAGCTACTGCATCCGAACCTTGTATGTTGGAATTGTCGAAGCATTCGATATGTACAGGCATTTTATCCATTCGTAACTGCTCTTGTATCTCTTTCAATAGTCGCACACTCCGCTGTTCGGGATTCAGTTTCTCTGCTTGCTTTAACCGGTCTACTTTGTATTGCTTGACATTGAGTAAGGAGAGTTCCAGCAAATGCTTTTTATCACCACGTTGGGGAATTGTAAAAGTCACATTATTCAGTTCCATATCCAGCTCAAACGGTACGATGATTTCGCGCGAACAGCTTTTGTATCGTTCACGCATTTCGATTATTCCCAACTGAAGTAATTCTTCTTTGGTCTCGTTCAACCGTTTTTTATATTCGAATGTGAATGCCTGATTGATGCATCCATTGGTAATGTGCAGGTAATTGATGTAGGCGGAATTGTCGTCCATCTCGATAGAAAAAACATCGATGTTGTGGAGTATGGAACTCACTACCTCGCTCTTTGATCGGTAATTCTCTATCAGTTCGTATTTCTCTTTAATTTTTTGCGCTTCTTCAAACTTCATCTCTTCGGCCAGTGCCATCATTTCTTTCATCAGAGCATCGCTGATGGCTTGCGTATTCCCTTTGAGAATCTCTTTTACCTGAGCGATATTCTTCATGTATTCATCGTGTGACTGCATACCAATGCATGGCCCTTTACAATTCTTAATATGATATTCCAGACAGACATTGAACTTCCCTTGACGTATGTTTTCGGGAGTAAGGGCTAAATGGCAGGTACGAAGAGGATAGAGTTTCTTTATGAGGTCGAGTACTGCTTGCATGGAAGGGATGTGACTGTAGGGACCATAGTAAGTCGAACCGTTTCGAATAATCTGCCTCGTTTTGAATACTCGTGGAAAGTATTCGTTGCTTACACAGATGGAAGGGTAGCTTTTGTCGTCTTTTAGCAATACATTATAGCGAGGCTTATATTTCTTGATAAGATTGTTTTCCAGAAGTAGTGCATCTTCTTCTGTGTTTACTACGATGTATCGGATATCTGCGATTTTGCTTACCAACACGCGAGTCTTGGCCGATTGATGTTCTTTCGAAAAATAGGAGTACACACGCCGCTTCAGATTCTTTGCTTTTCCTACATAGATAATCACGCCCTCTTTGTTCAGGTATTGATAGATACCCGGGCTACTTGGTAAGTTCAATACAATTCCTCGAAGATATTCATTTGTGCTCAGTTCTTCCATATTAACGAAACTCATGAAAAGAGGTTATAAAATAAAGAATCCGGTAAACGCTTTTCGTATGTACCGGATTCTGTTTGGTTATTCTGTCCCGATGGATAGAAAAATATTTTTAGAGTTGCAGCAACGTTGTTACTTCTACATCATCGGCAAAAGACTTTCTTCCGTTCAATGCTTTCAACTCAATAACAAAATTGACGAACGCTTGCTTTGCTCTACATCTTTTGACTAAGCGATAGGTTGCTGCCATTGTGCCACCTGTTGCGAGTAGGTCGTCATGTAAAAGAACAACGTCGTTTTCATTGATCGCATCTTTATGAATCTGTATTGTATCAGTTCCGTATTCTTTGGCATATGTTTCTTCTACAACTTCTGCTGGCAGCTTGCCGGGCTTTCTCGCCATGATGAAACCGGCTCCTAAGCGAGCAGCCAGAGCGCCTCCTAAAATGAATCCTCTGGACTCAATTCCGACGACTTTGGTAATTCCTCTATCTTTGTACATCTCGTACAATTCGTCTATCATGCCTTGCAGGCACTCTGCATTTTTAAACAGGGTAGTGACATCGTAGAACAAAATTCCCGGGATGGGAAAATCGGGTATCTCACGAAGATTTTTCTTTAATGTTTCTTTGTTCATATCCAGTAATTTATGTTTGTTTCTTAAACTAGTTGTTTCACGTGAAACACGCTTGCTTAGCGTCCCAATAAGACTAACAGTACATTGATGTCGCTGGGCGAGATGCCTGGAATTCTGCTGGCCTGTGCAAGTGTTTCGGGATCTATCTTTATCAGCTTCTGTCGGGCTTCTGTTGATAGCGAATTCAAATTGGCATAATCGAATTTCCCTTTTATGCGGATAGCTTCCAAGCGATGTATCTTGTCTGCGATCATGCGCTCGCGGTCGATATAGCCTTGGTACTTGATCAACACTTCGGCTGCCTCGATTGTTTCCTCTTTACGGTCGGTTACTTTGTCGAGTGCTGTTTGGAAAGCTGGCACATGCGGAGCAATGTTGTCAATGGTTATTTGGGGACGGCTCAGTAATTCTATTAATTTGCAACCGTGGGTGAGGCGAGCTGTGCCGAGCCCTTCCAATGCATCGTTTATTTTATCCGCTTTTATGGAATAGGTCTTCGCAAATTCAACCAGTCGCTTGACTTCTTCTCGCTTCTGGCAAAGTCTGTCATAACGTTCTTTGCTTGCCAGTCCCAATTTATAGGAGCGCTCTGTGAGTCGCATGTCAGCATCATCCTGACGGAGCAAAATACGATATTCGGCACGAGACGTGAACATTCTATAAGGCTCGTCTACACCTTTCGTCACGAGGTCATCAATCAGTACACCGATGTATGCTTCGTCACGTCCTAAAACGAAAGGCTCTCCTCCATGACAGTTGATGTGTGCATTGATACCGGCAATGATTCCTTGTCCTCCGGCTTCTTCGTATCCGGTCGTGCCATTCACTTGTCCGGCGAAGAATAGATTCTTTACGATTTTCGATTCCAATGTATGCTTTAATTGTGTAGGATCAAAATAATCGTATTCGATAGCGTATCCCGGACGATAGGCTACTATATTTCTAAAACAAGGTATCTTTTTCAGGGCAGCAAACTGAATATCCATCGGGAGAGATGAAGAAAATCCGTTTAAGTAAAGTTCTCGTGTGGTTTCTCCTTCCGGTTCGAGGAATAACTGATGCTGTGGCTTGTCGGGGAATGTTACGATTTTCGTTTCGATACTTGGACAATAGCGGGGACCGATACTTTGAATCTGCCCATTGAAAAGGGGAGAATCTGCCAGCCCGCTGCGTAAAACTTCATGTACTTCCTCGTTAGTATAACAAGTCCAGCATTGCAACTGCTTCAGTTGTCTGGGTTCGCTGATAAAAGAGAAACGGTGAAAATCGTTTTCTCCGTCTTGCGTTTCCATCAGACTAAAGTCTACACTGCGTGCATCGATGCGGACAGGAGTTCCTGTCTTCATTCGTCCGGACGTAATTCCGTGACGGGTGATAGATTCAGTCAAATGGTACGAAGCAGGTTCTGCGCATCGTCCCCCTGCAAGCATCTTATGGCCGATATGCATCAGACCGTTTAAGAAAGTACCTGCTGTCAGAATGATACACTTGGCATGAAAGGTCACTCCCCAGCACGTTACCAATCCGGTGACTTCACCGTTTTCTACGAGTAATTCTTCGACGGTATCTTGCCAGATATGAAGATTAGGAATGTTTTCCAAAACTTCACGCCATGCCCAGATAAACTTGCCGCGGTCGCATTGTGCACGCGGACTCCACATGGCTGGCCCTTTTGAACGGTTCAACATGCGGAACTGGATAGCAGTTCGGTCGGTAACCAATCCCATATATCCACCCAGAGCATCAATCTCTCTGACGATTTGACCTTTGGCGATACCTCCTACGGCCGGATTACAGCTCATCTGTCCAATCTTGTTCATGTCCATTGTGATTAGACAAGTCTTTGAACCAAGATTGGCTGCTGCAGCGGCGGCTTCACAACCGGCGTGTCCGGCTCCTATAACAATAACGTCATACTTAAAGTCCATTAATCTTTTATTTTTATATCTGGTGCAAAAATACGAAAAATAAGTGGCTTAGCTTAGATTCAGTTCGTAAAAAGAGTTATAGCTGGAAAGGGAAAGAATGAGAGCTGCCGTTTGCTTAGAAGAGTAAAATAAAATCCGCCGTTGTTCTTTTTAATTTGTGGTGATGAATTAGAAAAACGTCCCCATGAATTAAAAGAAACGACAGCGGAAATTTTTTTAATTTCTGAGAGCTGGGAATATCAGTCTTTATCCTGGAATAGGATAGACATCGAAACTTTATTGAAAGTCCTTCAGTAAATCGAGTGCCTTATTTTCGGCAGCTTCCATAATCTCTCTTTCGCCCGGACCTTTGTCGTTGATTCCACAGAGATGAAGGATGCCATGAATAATGACACGGTGCAATTCTGTTTCGTAGGTTGCTCCAAATTGTTCTGCGTTACTTCGAACCGTATCAAGACTAATGAATAGATCGCCAGAAATACGGTTCCCTTCGCAATAGTCGAAAGTAATGATATCTGTATAGTAATCGTGTTGAAGATACTGGCGGTTTACTTCCAGAATCTTCTCGTCTGAGCAAAAGATATAGGCTATTTCGCCTACTTTTTTCCCGTAGGTTTCGGCTACAGCTTTAATCCAGGCTGTCGTCTCACGTTTTTTGATAGAGGGCATTTCCACCCCTTCTGTTTGATAAGTTATCATATCTATATCAGTTAAAGAATAAATAGCAAATGAAAATTGCAGCGATAATGCCAGCTAAGTCGGCAAGTAATCCACAGGGAACAGCATGGCGTGTACGGACAACTCCAACACTTCCGAAGTAGACGGCAAGGATGTAAAAAGTAGTATCGGTAGAACCTTGGAAAATACATGAGAGCCGTCCGACAAATGAGTCTGCTCCATAGGTATTCATGGCGTCTACCATTAGTCCACGTGCTCCGCTGCCGCTTAATGGCTTCATCAGTGCAGTTGGTAAGGCTCCTACGAAATTGCTGTCGATGCCGCATAGATTAACCAGTCTGGCTATGCCTTCTATTAGGTAATCCATACATCCTGAAGCACGAAAGACTCCAATTGCCACTAATATTGCTACCAGATAGGGAATAATACGCACAGCAGTCGTGAAGCCTTCTTTAGCTCCTTCTACAAAGGCATCGTATACATTGATTTTCTTTCGTAGACCAGCTATGATAAAGCCAATGATGACTACGAACAGAAACACATTGGCTGTGGTTGTAGAATAAACATCAATTTGCTGACGTGACAATGTGCTGAAAAAATAAATAATGCCAGCTATTATAAGGCTCGTACCACCTAAAAACAGAAGAATTGTCCGGTTTAGCAAATTAATGCGCTGGTACAAGCTTACAGCAATGATACCGGCAAGTGTTGAAAAAAATGTAGCCAATAGGATGGGTACGAATACATCGGTTGGCTGGGCGGCTCCCATCTGAGCGCGATACACCATGATGCTGATTGGAATCAGGGTGAGTCCTGAGGTATTTAATACCAAAAACATGATCATCGGATTACTTGCTGTGTCTTTTTTCGGATTTAGCTCTTGTAGCCCTTCCATAGCTTTCAGTCCTAATGGCGTTGCTGCATTATCCAGTCCCAGCATATTCGCAGCGAGGTTCATGAAGATGCTTCCTGTAACCGGATGTCCTTTAGGTATCTCTGGAAACAACTTGGTAAACAGCGGACTTAATAGACGTGAGAATAATCCAATAACACCGCCTTGTTCTCCGATACGCATAATACCCATCCAGAGCGATAGAACTCCGGTAAGTCCCAGGGAGATTTCAAAAGCTGTTTTCGAGGAATCGAACGTCGAATTGATAATAGCCGGAAAGACTTCCGTATCTCCTGAAAAGAGAAGACGTGCAGTTGCTACGATGAAAGCTGTCAGGAAAAAAGCAATCCAAATATAATTCAAGACCATGTAGAATCTGTTTGATGTATTAATATTCTTTACCGGACAAAAGTAAAGAATTAATTCAGAAAATGATAACTTTGTTCTTATGAAAAAGCTTCAGTGGAAACATATTCGTTGGACAGTACTCGTTTTGCTTTTAACAAGCGTGTGTATATTTCGGTTTGTGTCCGGTGCTGGCGAATTTTATGCTCGTTCTATTTATCCGACTATTTCCTGTTTTTTATCACGACTGGCTGCTATTGTGCCTTTTTCGCTTTGTGAAATTTTGGTAGTTGTAACAATAGTAGGATTGATGCTTTATCCGATAGTTGCCTGTCGTAGAAAGCAAAGATGGAAATCAATAGTAAGGAATGAAGTAGAAATCTTGCTTTGGATTTACGTTTGGTTTTATTGGGGATGGGGAATGAATTATTTCCGTGATACTTTTTTTAAACGGGCAGAGGTTGTTCCATGTTCTTATGAGGAAAAGCGCTTTAAGCAATTCCTTTCAGCTTATACGGATAGTTTGAATGCTGCTTTCGTCCAAGAGATATATATTTCACAGTCTGCATTGGAGCGGACGGTTAAACAGATGTATGCTGAAGTACCTGAAAAGTTTGGACTAACACAGCCAAAGGATTTTCAGCATCCAAAGTATTCTTTCTGTAACAGGTTGTATTCTGGAGTTGGAGTGTTGGGATATATGGGACCTTTTTTTGATGAGTCTCATGTAAATCATGAATTACTTCCTGTACAGCTTCCGTTTACTTATGCCCATGAGCTTGCCCATTTACTTGGCGTGAGCAGTGAAGCAGAAGCCAATTTCTGGGCATATCAGGTTTGCATTCATACTACCGACTCGAATATCCGTTACAGTGGTTATTTCGGATTGTTGCCTTATGTGATAGTCAATACCCGTAGTTTGCTTAGTGAGTCTGAGTTCACGGGTTGGCTCAGCACTATACGGCCTGAGATTATACAGCAGTTGTATGATAAGCAAGCATATTGGGATATTCGTTATAATGACTTATTAGGTAAGTTGCAAGATTTAGTTTATAATTGGTACTTGAAAAGTAATCAAATATCTTCCGGGCAGAAAAATTATGCACAAGTCATCGGAATGGTTCTTTCCTTACCTGAAAGTTGGTGGTGATGAGCTCTTGAGAATTGAAAAAATCGGGGAGGAGATCAGCCTCGATGCTTTTTCACGAGCTATGAATAACTTGTCTTTCCCTTGTTTGTTGCTTATATGGGTTTTTAATAGCCTTTTTGACTGTATTGCTTTTAATAATCTTTCTTTTTGTGCGATAATATGACTATTCTATATCTTTTTGCGTGTGAAATCTTATGCATGCTTATGCGTGAAATAGAAAAATATTTGATATTTCCCTTTTTGTTTATACTCTTTGAGTGAAACAATAAAAAATCCGCTTCAAGATAACTAAAGTTTTCCTGAAACGGATTTTTTAAGGTTTATGATAATATAAAATCTTATTGCGGATTTTGTTCCATGTTCGGGTTCGCATCTATTTCCGATTGTGGAATAGGAAGAGCAATACGTGGATCGTTAGGTTGAATGGTTTCTGCGTTCAATGTACTCAGTGTGCTTAGGTGCCATCCTCCTTTACGAACAATCGGTTGCTTGTTTCGCAGGTAATCGAAGAAGATCTGTCCTTCTCCGACCAGTTCTTTTCGACATTCTTTTAGAACCCGTTCGATTGTAAATTCGGCCGTACTGACAGATTTATCTGGGTTAGCACGACTGACAATCTGATTCAGGAAACCTCTTGCCGGTTCCAGATAACTGCCTCCCAATTTTACACCTGCTTCAGCTGCATTCAGGTAAACTTCCGACAGACGAATAATGCTGATGTTATTATCTTTCGGATCTCCACTCTTACCCGGAAACTTACTGAGGAAAACCTTACGGTTACGTGCAGCTTCTGGAAGTCCTTCATTGTTTTCAATAAGTGATAACTGTGTAATGCAATGACGTACATCGTTAGGATCTTCTTCAAGTAAATTTAAGAACTCTTCTGTAAGAATAAGATTATTCCAGTCGACTCCTTTTGCTTCATTGGCATAAACCATAGGAGCTCCTTCACCACCGGTACCGCCACCCCATTCCGAGGGCTCTGTAGTGCTTATATATAATTCGAATAATGCTTCCGACTGAAAATCTTTTCCCCATACAGTAGGATATTCATCACGAGTATAGAGTTGATATAATCCTTTACTATTGTTGATGACATCAGTTGCTGCATCGTAGGCTTCTTTATAACTTCCCATGTCGAGATATACTCTCGATAGTAAAGCCTGTGCTGCCCAATAATTAACATAACCATCAGTTCTTTCTGTGCTTAAGTAGGGACGTGCTGTCGTTATATCACTGACAACCTGAGCATAACATTCTGCTACTGTATTTCGCTTGGGCTGATGTGCTGGTTCTTCCGGCTTTAATTCAATAGGAACTCCTAAAGAAGCACCGTTGTCGTTGAGATAAGGCATACCAAACAATCGGGTCAGATTGAATAAAGCCAGTCCTCGTAAGACCAAGGCTTCCGCTTTTATGCGTTCTAATTCTTTGGTGTCACTACTTTGCACAACCCCTTGTTCTATCTTTTGAATAAGATTATTTGCTTGTCGGATGACCAGATAAGGACGATTCCATGGGAGCGTTATATTCAGGTTATCAGTAGCCAATACATTATATGTATAATAAGGAGTAACACGCTTACCTGAGGCCTTGTTTTCTCTTGCTTGTACATCCATAGCACGACAATCGCCGTAATACCAGTAATTATCTCCATAATAGCTATGCTGTGATGTTTCGCGGTAAACTCCGTTTAACGCTACTTTGGCATCCTCCAAAGTTGTAAAGGCTTGGTCTGTGGTGACAGATGTTGAGGGGTTCAGGTTCAGCCAATCTTCAGAGCAAGAAGTTCCCATCACCGAAGCCATAGTCAATAAATATATATATATTTTCTTCATATTAAATACAGTGTTAATGAATTTAGAATGTTAATTGGACTCCAAAACTGAATGTACGCATAACTGGTGCCTCACAGTAAACTTCTCCATTGACAGGAGTTTCCGGATCGTATTGTTTCCATTTTGCCCATGTCAGCAAGTTACTTCCTGAAAAATAAATACGTGCCTTGTTGATTAATGCCTTTCTTGTCCACTGGTCGGGCAATGTAAATCCAAGAGTAAGATTTTTCAGTCTTAAATGGTCCGTACTATGAATGTAGCGTGAAGAATTAGTTACACTTGCTTTTTCTCCAAAAACAAATCGGGGAACATCTGTCTGGTCACCGGGCTGCTGCCAGCGTTCTAAGGCGTATACTGGCAGATTGTATCTGGATGTATAAATAGATTCTGTACCGTTTTCAATACTTGTTCCTAACTTATCGTATGAATAGCCTCCTAATGAATAAGTAAGAGTGAAACTTAAATCCAGCCACTTATAGTTTAAAATGTTAGTCAGACCGCCTGATACTTTAGGATTAACAGATTTGTATGGAATACTTTCTGCTTCATTTGGATCGGTTGTCAGGCTACGATCGATTGTACCATCTTCATTTGTTTTGTTTTTGTAATACTCAGCTTTACCGTTCTGAGGATTAACTCCGGCAAATTCTTTCACGTAAAATGTATAATAAGGTAGTCCTACTTTATGGATGTACCAGGTTCCTTCAATCGTTTGATCGAGTTGACCGTTTAGCGAAACAATTTTATTTCTATTATGTGTAAGGTTGAATACGGTAGTCCAGTTAAAATCGTTGGAAACAAAGTTCAGTGTACGAAGTTCAAATTCAACACCTTTATTATTAAGTTGTCCTACGTTAGCCAGATAACTCGTAAAGCCGGTTGTTGCACTGATAGGAAGATTATAGAGTAGGTCTTTTGTATCACGGTTGTAATATTCCAGACTTACAAAAATACGGTTGATAAAAGCAAAATCCAGTCCGATATTCAAGTTATAATTCTTTTCCCATCCCAAGTTGGTATTAGGCTGTGATGATTCGTATGAACCAGAAGCTCCCATGTAGTTTTGTCCGTAGCTATATAATCCCATGTAGCCATAAAGAGAATTTGGCTGGTTTCCGTTGACACCATACGAAGCACGTATTTTCAGATCATTCAAAATCTTTTTTGCCGGTTTCATAAATGCTTCGTTGCTGATGTTCCACATACCCGAAACAGACCAGAAGTTACCCCATCGGTTATCGGGAGAAAGGCGTGAACTACCATCACGTCTGAAACTTCCAGCCAGATAGTAACGATCATCATAATCATAATTCAAACGTGACAGGTAAGAAATCATGCGGTAATCCTGAGTTGAGGAAATAAAACTGTTCAATACAGCTGCATTGTCGGGTTCGGTCAGAATATCTGAAGGAAGCTTTGACTTCATACCTGAAGCTTTATCTGTCTGATAACTTTCAATTTCATAAGCAGCCAGTACGTCCAAATGATGTTTATACGCAAAAGTTCGGACATAATTTAACGATGTGGATGAAATGAGTTTTCCGTATTCGATAAATCCTTTAGCTGTTTGTGCATCACTTCCGCTTTTGGGACCTGCAGAACTGAGTGGGTTATAATATCTGGAATCCTTCTGGATAGTATAGTCGTAGCTGAGTGTTTCTTTCAGTTTCAATCCTTTCAGCGGTTCTATGCTGGCATATCCGGTAGAGAACATACGTGTCATGCGTACTCGGTTATAGTCAGTTAAGATATCACGTAAAGGATTCAGGGTACTACCTTCGTATGCACCGATGTAATTACCTTCCTCGTCGCGTACTGTCATCGAAGGGTTCATGGTCATGGCTACGCAAAGGAATGGATTGATGGCAGAACCTCGTTCTTCGTTCATTTCCTGATTCATCTGCGTAAACATCATATTGGCACCTACTTCACCATATTTACCAACTTTCTGTGTCAGATTTAAACGGGCGGAATAGCGGTCAAGACTTGAATTCTTTGCTAAGCCTTCTTGTTTGTTATATCCTAACGAAGCATAATAAGTAGAACGATCGTTACCACCAGAAACAGAAGCTTCATAATCCTGCTGAGTAGCTGTACGCAATAATTCTTTACGCCAGTCGGTATAGCCCATAGAAGGTACATATGCATATTGGCCGATTTCTTGATCTGCATAAGCAGTCGGTGATTCCATATTTTGATCAATGGCATAGTTTACCAATCCTTCATATAACAGATCCCTACGTTGATCTCCGTTCAATGTTGGGCGGAAATCAACCGCAGCATTCGAGAAGCCACCAGATACATTCAGCGTTACCTGAGCTTTTCCGGCACTACCTTTTTTTGTCGTGATAAGGATGACTCCATTTGCTGCTCTTGAACCGTAAAGAGAGGCTGCTGCTGCATCCTTTATCACTGTAATGTTTTCGATATCAGAAGGATTCAGCGTACTCATAATGTTGGTTTTTGAGTTGTTCATATATGCTGCATCTGAACCTCCGGCACTAAGACTACCTGAAGTAACTGGTACTCCATCAATGACGAACAGAGGCTCTTGGGAAGCATTGAACGAACCCATTCCTCGGATACGGATATTTTGATTGGCTCCTGGTTGACCGGAACTACTGGTGATATTGACACCGGTTGTCATACCTTGGAGTTTTTGTTCTACACTCATGACCGGAATGTCCTTTAGCATATCAGCTTTTAGCGTATTGGCTGATCCGGTAAAAGATGATTTAGTAAAGTTACCATAACCAGTAACAACTACTTCATCCAGATTCATTGATTCCGGTTCCATAACAATGTTCAATACCGAATTTTTACGTGGCACATTGACCTCCATAGTCTTCATTCCGATATACGAAACAATCAATGTTTGATCTGGTTCCGCTTGCAAGGTATATTTTCCGTTTATATCGGTTATGGTACCTACACTTTCGTTACCTTTTACCGTTATGGAAACCCCTATCAAGGCTTCTTTTTCATCTGCCGAAGTTACAACTCCAGAGATAGTTCGCTTTTGTGCAAAGAGTTGTTGAGCAACTATACAAAATAAAGCAAATGTAAAAAACAGTTTTAGCTTTTCTTTCATTCTCATAATTTTTATTTTTGAAATTTTTCTAACAATAATTACACCAATTTTGTTCTTTCTTATTTATAAATGTGCAATGTTTTGATTAAAAGGTGTTTATGTATCTGTAGCTATCTTTCTGGAATAACAGAATTTGTGGATTTTTTACTCAATTTTGAGTAATGTTTCTACAGGCCTTTAGGCGGAAAATTTGTGTAAATCAGATTCCTTTTGTCATTTTATTTTTTGTATTTTGTGTTGCTTATTCTATGTTTCGATGAAAAGAGAATATAGAAATGCAAGAAGAATATGTGTCAAAAACGTTGAAAGAGAACCACTCTTCGGATAAAAAATTGTATCTTTACCCCCTGAAATTTCATACTATAACGAACAGATGGCCATTATCATTAAGAAAGTTAGTTCTAAAAAAGAATTACAGACATTTATTCGCTTCAATTACGAATTATACAAGAACAATCCTTATTCCGTACCCGACCTGTACGATGATATGTTGAATACTTTTAGTCCGAAAAAGAATGCTGCATTCGAGTTTTGTGAAGCAGATTACTTTTTAGCTTATGAGAATAATAAAGTAGTAGGACGAGTTGCAGCTATCATTAATCATCGGGCAAATGAAACTTGGAAGAAAAAAGAGGTCCGTTTTGGCTGGATTGATTTTTTTGATAAACCTGAAATCTCTGAAGCGTTGCTCAAGACTGTAGAAGAATGGGGTAAGGAACGAGGAATGGAAGCTATTGTTGGCCCGTTGGGCTTTACCGATATGGATGCCGAAGGTATGTTGATTGAAGGATTCGATCAGTTGGGTACCATGTCGACTATTTACAATTATCCTTATTATCAGCAACACATGGAACGGTTGGGCTTTGAAAAAGAGGCAGACTGGGTAGAGTTTAAGTTGACTGTACCCGATAAGATACCTGAAAAGTTCGTTCGTATCTCAGAAATTATTCTTGAAAAATATAAGCTGAAAATCAAGAAACTAAAGCGCAGTGAGATTAAGAGTCAAAATTACGGGCAGAAGATATTCGATTTGATAAATGAAGCTTATGCACCTTTGTATGGTTATTCGCAGATGACTCAGGGACAGATCAATCAGTATATTAAGATGTATCTTCCATTGATAGATTTGCGCATGGTTTCTCTTGTAGAGGATGAAGCTGGTAATTTGGTTGCCGTTGGTATTTCTATGCCTTCTCTTTCGGAAGCATTGCAAAAGGCGAAAGGAAAGATGTTGCCTTTCGGGTGGTTCCATTTGTTGAAGGCTTTGTTTATTAAAAAGCCAAAGGTACTCGATTTATTGCTTGTAGGTGTGAAGCCAGAATATCAGAGTAAAGGAGTTAATGCGCTGCTGTTTTACGATTTAGTTCCGGTTTACCAACAGATGGGCTTTAAATACGGTGAAAGTAATCCAGAACTGGAGATGAATAAAAAAGTACAGTCACAGTGGGGAGCATTTGAGGCTGTTCAGCACAAACGCCGCCGTGCTTATAAAAAGGTATTTATTACAGATAAAAAAGAAAATTAGTCTATCGTTTAAGCATTGCTTATGGAAGAAGAATACAATGAACAAATATCGAATCCCGTTTCGTATACCGAAGAGAATATTCGCCATCTGAGTGACATGGAGCATGTACGTACCCGTCCAGGTATGTATATCGGTCGTTTAGGGGATGGATCTCAAGCGGAGGATGGTATCTATGTCTTACTTAAAGAGGTAGTAGATAACTGTATCGACGAGTTTAAGATGGGAGCGGGAAAACGCATTGAGATAGAGATGGAGGATAATCTGCGTGTTTCCGTACGAGATTATGGACGTGGTATTCCCTTGGGAAGTTTGGTCGATGCTGTTTCCATGCTGAATACAGGTGGTAAATACGATACGAAAGCTTTTAAGAAAAGTGTCGGTCTGAATGGAGTGGGAGCCAAGGCGGTTAATGCGTTGAGCTCTCGTTTCATTGCGCGAAGTGTGCGTGACGGCCAGATGCGTGAGGCTGTCTTCGCAAAAGGTGAACTGATAAGCGATACCACTCAGGCTACAGATGAAGAGAATGGTACATATATTTTCTTTGAACCTGATAATACACTATTTTTGAACTATCATTTCCGACCGGAATATATCGAAACCATGTTACGTAACTATACGTATTTAAATACCGGGTTATCGATTTATTATAATGGTCATCGTATTGTCAGTCGTAATGGTTTGGAAGATCTATTGAACGACAATATGACATCTCAGGGGTTGTATCCTATTATTCATTTAAAAGGAGAGGATATAGAGATAGCCTTTACGCATAGTCCCCAGTATGGAGAGGAGTACTATTCGTTTGTTAACGGGCAGCATACAACTCAGGGCGGTACTCATCAAAGTGCTTTTAAAGAGCATATTGCACGTACCATCAAGGAATTCTATGGCAAAAATATGGAGTTTCAGGATATCCGAAATGGATTGGTAGCAGCTATTGCTATCAATGTGATAGAACCTACATTCGAAAGTCAGACAAAGATCAAACTTGGTTCGTTAACAATGGCTCCGGAAAAGGATTCCGATGGAAATCCCTATCCATTGTCGGGTATCAGTGTCAATAAGTTTATCGGCGATTTTGTAAAGGAAAATGTAGACAATTACTTGCATAAGCATCCTGATGTAGCTGATATCATGCTTCAGAAGATTCAGGAATCAGAAAAGGAACGTAAGGCTATTGCGGGTGTTACTAAAATAGCTCGTGAACGTGCGAAGAAAGCTAATTTGCATAACCGGAAATTACGTGATTGCCGTATTCATTTGAATGATTTGAAAGGAACAAAAAAGGACGAAGAAAATGATCCACGCCTGGAGAGTTCTATCTTTATAACTGAGGGAGATTCGGCAAGTGGTTCCATTACCAAAAGTCGCGATGTAAATACACAAGCTGTATTCAGCTTGCGGGGTAAGCCTTTGAATTCGTTTGGATTGACTAAAAAAGTAGTATACGAAAACGAAGAGTTTAATCTGTTGCAGGCTGCATTAAATATAGAGGACGGACTGGACGGATTACGATATAATAAGGTTATTGTGGCTACTGATGCTGATGTGGACGGTATGCATATTCGTCTGCTGATGATAACTTTCTTCTTGCAATTCTTCCCAGACTTAATAAAGAAAGGGCATGTCTATATTCTTCAGACACCACTTTTCCGTGTTCGTAACCGTAAAAAAGGTGTATACGAAACAATTTATTGTTATACCGATGAGGAAAGAATTGCTGCAATCGAGAAGCTGGCTCCCAATCCGGAAATAACTCGGTTTAAGGGTTTAGGAGAAATATCGCCTGATGAATTTCGTAATTTTATAGGAAAAGATATGCGTCTGGAACAAGTTTCTTTGCGTAAGACAGATGCGGTAAAAGAATTGCTGGAGTTCTATATGGGTAAAAATACCATGGAGCGTCAGAATTTCATTATTAATAATTTGGTAATAGAAGAGGATTTGTTGAGTTAGAACAAATGCTTTTCTCTATTTATGATTTGATAATTAAAATGAAAAGAGCAATATTTCCCGGGACGTTCGATCCCTTTACTATTGGACACTTTTCTGTGGTAAAGCGTGCCCTGACTTTTATGGATGAAATTATCATTGGCATTGGCATTAATGACAATAAAAAGACTTGGTTCCCAACTGAAAAACGTGTCGAGATGATCAAGAAGCTGTATAGTAATGAACCTCGTATTCGAGTGGAAGCATACGATAGCTTGACTGTTGACTTTGCACAAAAGAAAGAGGCAAAGTTTATTATCAGAGGTATACGTACAGTACACGATTTTGAATATGAAGAAACTATAGCCGATATCAATCGGAAGCTTGCTGGAATCGAAACGATTTTGCTTTTTACGGAACCGGAACTGACAGCTATCAGTTCTACTATAGTACGTGAATTATTGCAATATGGTAAAGATGTGACGCCGTTCCTTCCAGAAGGATTAAATATTAATTTATGATGAATACGAGCCTTATGAAAAAAAGATTTTGCTCAATATTATGTGTTTTGATAGCTGCTACTGCTGTTGTTGCGCAAAATAAGATACTCAATTCTCCGTCGCGTAAATTACAGCTGGCCGAATTTGCTATATCAAACTTGTATGTCAATAAGGTAGATGAAAATAAGTTGGTCGAGACGGCTATTATAAGTATGCTGGAGCAGTTGGATCCTCATTCTACTTATTCCGATCCGGAAGAAGTGAAAGAGTTGAATGAACCGTTGCAGGGTAATTTTGATGGCATCGGAATTCAGTTTAATATGGCCACTGATACATTATTTGTTATCCAACCTGTATCAGGAGGGCCTTCTGAAAAGGTAGGTATATTGGCAGGCGACCGTATTATAGAAGTAAACGATACTATTATTGCCGGTGTAAAAATGAGTACAGAGGATGTAATGCGTCGCTTACGAGGGAAACGTGGTACGGAAGTAACAGTAAAAGTTATGCGTCGTGGGGTAAAGGAATTACTTCCTTTCACTATTAAGCGTGATAAGATTCCTGTATATAGTCTTGATGCTTCTTACATGGTTGACCGGAAAATTGGTTATATCCGTGTGAATCGTTTTGCTGCTACTACTGGAAAGGAGTTTGCAGACGCACTTCATCGTTTGCAGAAAGAAGGAATGCGTGATCTTATTCTCGATTTGCAAGGAAACGGTGGTGGTTACCTGAATGCTGCTATCGAACTGGCAAATCAGTTCTTGGGTAAGAAAGAATTAATCGTTTATACAGAAGGACGTCGTAATCCTCGTGCTGAATTTGAGGCTGAAGGAAATGGTGACTTTTTAGATGGCCGTTTGGTGGTGCTGGTAGATGAGTTTTCTGCATCGGCAAGTGAGATTGTTACAGGTGCTTTGCAGGATTGGGACCGTGCAATCGTTGTTGGTCGTCGTAGTTTCGGTAAGGGATTGGTTCAGCGTCCGGTTGACTTACCTGACGGTTCTATGATTCGTTTGACTGTTGCTCGTTATTATACGCCTTCCGGTCGTTGTATTCAGAAACCTTACGAGAGTATTGAACAGTACAATAAAGATTTGATAGATCGCTACAATCGTGGGGAAATGTTGAGTGCAGACAGTATCCATTTTCCGGATTCTTTGAAATACAAGACATTGAAGCTGGGACGTACTGTTTATGGTGGAGGAGGTATTATGCCCGATTATTTTGTGCCTGTAGATACGACCATGTATACTGATTATTATCTTGCCTTGCGCGATAAGGGAGCTATTGTACAGATGAATCTGAAATTGGTAGATACGCATCGCGAAGAATGGTTGAAAGAATATAAAGATTTTCGTCATTTTGATAAAGGCTTTGAGGTGACTCCTGAAATGTTGGAGGAGTTGAAAACGTTGGGTGAACAACTTGGAGCAAAATATGATGAGAAGCAGTATCAGACAGCTCTTCCGTTGATAAAGGCTCAGATGAAAGCATTAATTGCCCGGGATTTGTGGGACATGAGTGAGTACTTTCAGATCATGAACCGGATGAATAATAGCGTGCTCAAGGCTGTTGAATTATTAGAAAAGCCGGGAATGAATTTTCCTGAGCGGAAATAGAATAATACCTTTACGGTACTGATGATATAAGAAAGCCGTTTCAGTTGTCCATTAGGAGGGTGCTGAAGCGGTTTTTATCGTTTGTACTTACCAGAATGTTTGTGCGTGCAAGTTAAAAATTGCATTTACAGAATGCAGATTTTAGCCTTGGGGCTCGTTCCTTATTTTTGTCCTTGTCCTTTAATGGAAGTCGTATGGCTGTAAAAGAATAAGAAAAATCCCTTCTTAGAACTGTTTCCTGTGAATATATTAAAGAATTATTTCCGTAATCCTTGTATTATCTATGGAAAACTCCTAATTTTGTATCGTATTTTAGTATATGTGGACAGAATTTTTAGTTCTAACAATTAAATAATTTAAATTCAATCATTTATGTGGTTAAGTAATTCATCTATTGGAAGGAAAGTGGTGATGAGTGTAACTGGTATCGCCCTTGTCCTGTTTCTGACATTTCACATGGCGATGAACTGTGTTGCTTTGTTCTCGGGCGAAGCTTACAACATGGTTTGTGAGTTCCTGGGTGCTAACTGGTATGCACTGGTTGCAACTGTGGGATTGGCTGCCTTGTTTGTAATTCACATTATCTACGCTTTCTGGTTGACAATGCAGAACCGTGCAGCTCGCGGTAGCGAACGTTATGCTGTAAGTGCTCGCCCGAAAAATGTGGAATGGGCTTCTCAGAACATGCTGGTACTTGGTATCATCGTAATCTTGGGTCTGGCTCTTCACTTTATGAACTTCTGGTACAAAATGCAGTTCGCTGAAATTATCGGCAACCCTATGATGGGTGGTCTTCATGCAGCCGACGGTTATGGCTATATCATGCAGACTTTCTCTAATCCATTGTTCTTCGTGTTGTATATTATTTGGCTGATTGCTTTGTGGTTCCACTTGACTCACGGTTTCTGGAGCGCAATGCAGACTTTGGGTTGGAACAACATGATTTGGATTAACCGCTGGAAATGCATCTCTAACATCTATTCTACCATCATCGTTCTTGGTTTCATGCTGGTAGCTATTGTATTCTTCCTGAAGAACATGATGGGTTGCGGTGCTTGCTAATTTAAGTGTAACTGATTTAAACTGAAAAAACATTATGACTAAAATAATTGATTCTAAAATTCCTGAAGGCCCGATAGCTGAGAAATGGACTAATTATAAGGCTCACCAGAAATTGGTAAACCCGGCTAACAAACGTCGTTTGGATATCATTGTGGTAGGTACAGGTTTGGCTGGAGCATCAGCTGCAGCTTCTCTTGGTGAAATGGGATTCCGCGTATTCAATTTCTGTATTCAGGATTCTCCACGTCGTGCACACTCTATTGCTGCACAGGGTGGTATCAATGCTGCAAAAAATTATCAGAACGATGGTGACTCAATCTATCGTTTGTTCTATGATACTGTAAAGGGCGGTGACTACCGTGCTCGTGAAGCAAACGTTTATCGTTTGGCTGAAGTTTCAAACAATATTATCGACCAGTGTGTTGCTCAGGGTGTTCCTTTTGCTCGTGAATACGGAGGTACATTGGCTAACCGTTCTTTCGGTGGTGCTCAGGTTTCTCGTACATTCTATGCTAAAGGTCAGACTGGTCAGCAGTTGCTGTTGGGTGCATACTCTGCATTGAGCCGTCAGGTAGGTGCAGGTACAGTAAAACTGTACACTCGTTACGAAATGGAAGATATCGTAATCGTTGACGGTCGTGCACGTGGTATCATTGCTAAGAATCTGGTTACTGGTAAATTGGAACGCTTCGCAGCTCATGCTGTAGTTATTGCTACTGGTGGTTACGGTAACACTTACTTCTTGTCTACTAACGCAATGGCTTGTAACTGTACTGCTGCAATGTCTTGCTACCGTAAGGGAGCTTGGTTTGCTAATCCTGCTTATGTACAGATTCACCCGACTTGTATTCCGGTACACGGTGACAAGCAGTCTAAGTTGACTTTGATGTCTGAATCTTTGCGTAATGATGGTCGTATCTGGGTTCCGAAGAAATTGGAAGATGCGAAAGCTTTGCAGGCTGGTACTAAGAAGGGTAGTGATATCCCTGAAGAAGACCGTGATTACTACTTGGAACGTCGTTATCCGGCATTCGGTAACTTGGTTCCGCGTGACGTTGCTTCACGTGCTGCTAAGGAACGTTGCGACCACGGCTATGGTGTAAACAACACTGGTCTGGCTGTATTCCTTGACTTCTCTGAATGTATCGAACGTCTGGGTATCGATGTTGTTCGTCAGCGTTATGGTAACTTGTTCGATATGTACGAAGAAATCACCGATGTAAATCCGGGTGAACTTGCTAAAGAAATCAACGGAGTGAAATATTATAATCCGATGATGATCTATCCGGCTATCCACTATACAATGGGTGGTATCTGGGTTGACTACGAACTTCAGACTTCTATCAAGGGTCTGTTCGCTATCGGTGAATGTAACTTCTCTGACCACGGTGCTAACCGTTTGGGTGCTTCTGCTTTGATGCAGGGATTGGCTGACGGTTACTTCGTATTGCCTTACACTATCCAGAACTATTTGGCAGACCAGATTACTGTTCCTCGCTTCTCTACCGATTTGCCGGAATTTGCTGAAGCAGAAAAGGCTGTTCAGGCTAAGATTGATCACCTGATGAACATCAAGGGTAAGAAGTCTGTAGACTCTATTCACAAGGAATTAGGTCGTATAATGTGGGAATACGTCGGAATGGGACGTACTGCTGAAGGCTTGAAGACAGGTTTGGCTAAACTGAAAGAAGTACGTAAAGAGTTCGAAACAGAATTGTTTATCCCTGGTTCTAAGGAAGGCATGAATGTCGAATTGGATAAGGCTATCCGTCTGAACGACTTCATTACAATGGGTGAGCTGATTGCATACGATGCATTGAACCGTAACGAATCTTGCGGTGGTCACTTCCGTGAAGAATATCAGACTGAAGAAGGCGAAGCTAAACGTGATGATGAAAACTTCTTCTACGTTGCTTGCTGGGAATATCAGGGAAGCGATGACAAGGCTCCGGTATTGTACAAAGAACCACTGGTATACGAAGCAATTAAGGTTCAGACTCGTAACTATAAGAGCTAATCAGTGAAGTTAAACAATTAAAGAATCTAAGTAAAATGGATAAAAATATATCATTTACGCTGAAAGTTTGGCGTCAGAACGGACCTAAAGAAAAAGGTCATTTCGATACATTCCAGATGAAAGATATCCCGGGCGATACTTCATTCCTGGAAATGTTGGATATCTTGAACGAACAGTTGATTGAAGAAGGCAAAGAACCGATCGTATTCGACCATGACTGTCGTGAAGGTATCTGCGGTATGTGTTCTTTGTATATCAATGGACATCCTCACGGACCTGCAAAAGGTGCTACAACTTGCCAGATTTATATGCGTCGTTTCAAAGATGGCGATGTAATTACTGTTGAACCATGGCGTTCTGCCGGTTTCCCGGTTATCAAGGACTTGATGGTAGACCGTTCTGCTTACGATAAGATTATGCAGGCTGGTGGTTTTATCAGCGTACGTACTGGTGCTCCTCAGGATGCAAACGCTATCCTGATCCCGAAACCGGTTGCTGACGAAGCTATGGATGCTGCAACTTGTATCGGCTGTGGTGCTTGTGTAGCAGCTTGTAAGAATGGTTCAGCTATGCTGTTCGTTTCAGCTAAGGTTAGCCAGTTGAACTTGTTGCCTCAAGGTAAACCAGAAGCTTTGCGCCGTGCAAAAGCTATGTTGTCTAAGATGGATGAACTGGGCTTCGGTAACTGTACTAACACACGTGCTTGTGAAGCTGAATGTCCGAAGTGCGTTTCTATCAGCAATATTGCTCGTTTGAACCGCGACTTTATCAAGGCTAAACTGAAAGATTAATGCTTTGCTGTAAAGCTTTTATTTGATAAAAAATCCCTGTCGAAGTAAAATTCGGCAGGGATTTTTTCTTTTTTATAATAAACAAACTGTTAGAATGTGTGCGCAAACGCTTTTAAATGTAAAATAGTTTTAAACATTTTGTAATAGTGTTTCCTGCTCTTGCGTGATATGTTGCAAATTGGTACATTTGCACTGTGATTTTTTTCATAGTATTAGATTTAAGGTTAACAAGGTTGGGAGAAAGCGTTCTCCCATTTTTTTTGTCCTTTGGTAAACCTTGTCCCGAAGGTTGTAAGTCGGATATTATATCAGCTTGTATACTCCTCCGGCAAGTGTACGGATAATGCCTTTCATTTCCAGTTCAAACAAGATGCTTGTCATACGGTTGATGGCAATATTGCTCTCTACGACGAGCGAATTAATTTGAATTCCGTCGG
This sequence comes from Phocaeicola sp. HCN-6420, assembly GCF_037890145.1. Taxonomy (NCBI): domain Bacteria; kingdom Pseudomonadati; phylum Bacteroidota; class Bacteroidia; order Bacteroidales; family Bacteroidaceae; genus Phocaeicola; species Phocaeicola sp. HCN-6420. The sequence continues at coordinate 46,971 of NZ_JBBKBJ010000014.1, read as the reverse complement.
GATGCTTTTGGAGCAAAGCCACTATTTTCTCTTCGTTTTCGTCCAGTTCAGGGAATAACTGACGTTGTATGACAGCAGGAGCTTGTGCTTCGCTGTCCCAGTTCATAGCCTTTACCAGTTCCTCTGCACTTTGAAGCAGTATGGCACGGTTGGAACGTATCAATTCGTTGCATCCCGCCGAATATGTATCATGAATGCGGCCCGGAAAAGCGAAACAGTCACGATGATAACTTTCTGCAATTTCCGCCGTAATCAGCGAGCCTCCTTTGTTTGCCGATTCAACCACAATTGTTGCATCGCTAATGCCCGCCACGATACGGTTTCGTTTGATGAAATTCTGCCGGTCAGGATTAGTCCCGCTCATAAATTCGGTCAGCAACCCTCCACATTGCGTCATCTCGGCAGCCGTACGTCGGTGTACCGACGGATAAATTCTGTCCAGCCCATGAGCCAGAACACCTATCGTTTCCATCTGATGCTGCAGGGCGGCGCGATGAGCATGGATGTCGATACCATAAGCCAGTCCGCTTACGATTAATACATCGGGCAACAATTCTTTCAGCTCACCGATAAACCGTAAACATATATCCTTGCCGTAATCGGTCGCATTGCGGGTTCCCACCATGCTGATGATATGCCGCTGGTTCAAATCACTGGTTCCCCGATAGAACAGAACCAGTGGAGCATCGTCGCATTCACGAAGGCGGGAAGGATAGGCCTCGTCGTCGCTGGTAAGGCAGGCTATGTGGTTCTTCTCTGCGAACAAGAGTTCTGCTTCGCAACGGCGCAGTACTTCCGGCGCATCGAAGGCATGGATTATCTTAGGAGAAATCCCCGGAACAATATCTTCCAGTTCTTTGGCATGGTCGAAAAGCAAGGCAGCCTGTCTGTTTACAGCCTGTAACAAGTTATGAGCACCCACGATTCCTATTCCCGGAAGCTGAGTCAGTGCCAGACGGCAGAGTAATTCACGGTCTTTCATTCGGCAAGATAAGGAGCAAAGGTCGTATCAAAAAGTTCGCTGCTGCCCAGTCGCCCGTTGATGACACACACCGTTTCCACTGTCGATTTAATGACAACCTTCATGTCGGGCAGCCGGAATATATCCTGATAGAAGACATATTTTATTCCTTCTTTCTTGAGATATAATTTCGAAACAAACTCGTCACCGCTTTTCAGAGGCGTTTTAAACGCCATTGTCAGGCGTGCTACGACCGGATCTATCCCTTCCTCGTGCAACCGGGCGAAACTGATGCCTGTCGAAGTAAGGAACTCATGTCGGGTATGTTCGATATAATGCTGGTAATTCGCATTGTTTACGATACCTTGCAGGTCGCATTCATAGTCGCGCACCTTCATTTTCAGTTCATAAATATATTTATCCATGGGGATGATTTTTTAATGTATTCTACAAAGGTAACGAATAATCCGTATATTTGCGGCTGTATGAAACAGAATATACCGGCAATATATGCGGCACCGTTGCAAGGATTTACGGAGGCTGCCTGGCGTAATGCGCACGAACAGACGTTCGGGGGCGTAGATGCTTACTATACTCCTTTTATTCGTCTGGAAAAGGGAGAAGTCCGTAACAAAGACAAGCGGGAAGTGATGCCCGGACAGAACACCGTAAGTCACCTGATACCTCAACTGGTTGCGTCGGAGCCGGAAGAACTGAACCGGCTTGCCGGTTTTCTCGCCTCGCAAGGTTATCGGGAAATAGATGTCAATATGGGATGCCCTTTTCCGCTGATTGCCAATCGTGGAAAGGGGGCAGGCATATTGCCTTACCCCGAAAAAATCTCCGCATTACTGGAGGAAATGCGGCAGTTGCCGGAAATCCGTTTCTCCGTCAAGATGCGGCTTGGCTGGCAGGATGCCGATGAATGGAAGCAGGTATTGCCGTTGTTAAACCGTTCGTGTGTGGTTCAGGTAACTCTTCATCCGCGTATCGGGAAACAGCAGTACAAGGGAGAGGTGAATCGTGCGGCGTTCCAGGCATTCTATGCGGCCTGCGAACTGCCGTTAGTCTACAATGGCGATTTGCGTACGCTGGAGGCTGTTCAGAAGCTGATGGATGCCTATCCGCGATTGAAAGGCGTTATGCTGGGCAGAGGCCTGCTTGCCGACCCGTCGCTTGCCCGTTCCATTCGCGAAGGAAAAGCTCCGGATAAGGCTACGCTGTATCGACAGGTAGCCGAAATGCACCGGTTGATGTACGAACATTACAGCCGGACGATTGAGGGAGGAGAGGCACAGTTGCTCGCCAAACTGAAAACCATGTGGGAATATCTGCTGCCCGACATGGAGAAGAAACCTCGTAAAGCGATTCTGAAAAGTAATCGTCTGGATGCTTATCTCAGGGCGGTAGCAGAGGCACTGCGTTGATTTGAAGGAAGCATCGGCAGGAAGTGATGAAAACGTCCTCGTCTTTTTTTATTTTTTGTACAAAACAAAAAAGTTTTTGTACAAAAAACGGGAGGAATGTGCCGGCTCGTTTTTGAATGTGCGCAGAGGACTTTTCCTGCACTGCCTGAAACTTTTCTGCTTCCTCATCTTTCTCTTCTTGTTATCTGAGGTATTCCTGATAAATTAACTTCTTTTGGCAAATGCATCGTAGTGACTTGCCTGCGTTTGTGAGTCATTACAGAAAACCGGATTTCATAATATCAGAAATAAAAGTAAGTAATATGGACTTTGATACGTTGTTCAGATACCATTACCGACCTTTATGCTTGTATGCCATACACTATGTTCACGATATAGATGCAGCGGAAGATGTGGTACAAGAGTGCTTTTCTGTTCTGTGGGAAAAAACGGAACAGGAAGGCGGGGAGATAGCTAATGTCAGGTCGTACCTCTATACGATGGTCAGAAATCGCAGCCTTGACTGGCTGAAACAAAACAGCATGTTCGATACGACTCTTTCTCCATCCGATCTGGAAGACAGGTTACCCGAGGAAGATGTAGAAGAACGTACGATCATGGAGGCACGTATCTGGACTGCCATCGATTCATTGCCCGACCGTTGCAGGGAAGTGTTTCTGCTGAACAAACGGGATGGCATGAAGTATAAAGACATAGCCGACAAGTTTCATATCTCCGTTCATACGGTTGATAACCATATACAGAAAGCACTTCGACTGATACGTGAGGGAGCATATAAAGTATATACTTTCTTTTTCGGCTAAAATTATTCTGTTGGCAATAGTGAATTTCAGCATTCGTACAGTCTTGTCTATGAAACTTAAAATCGAAAAAGTATGAAAGATTTAGAAGAAAAATGTCTCCGGTTCGTGCTGAAGCATTACCGTGTAAATAAACTTGACACACAGAAGGCATTGCAGACTTTTAGGCACAAACATGCTATATCCGAAAGCAAGTCAGGTTCTGGTTCGTATGTGATGGCTTTTGCGGGGATAGCGGCTACCGTACTTTTGGTATTTGTCATAAAGATATACCTGTTTACTGATGCGAAATGGACGGAGATTACGGCATACGAGCATCCGGTCGATTGCCTGTTGCCGGATAGTTCTGCCGTAGTGCTCTATCCTCATTCTTCCATCCGTTATTGTTCCCGTGAATATTTGTCTGTCCGTCGGGATGTCCGTCTACGGGGAAAGGCCTCGTTTAGGGTTCGTCATCATGCTGCCCGACCGTTTACGGCAAGTGGCAGATTGTCGGAAGTAAAGGTTTTAGGAACTCGTTTTCTGCTGGATGAAAGCCGGAATGATACGGCATTTGTACACGTTGAGGCGGGAAAAGTACAGTATACGGCTGTAGGACAACCGGATGCGGTGATTCTGACACGTGGAATGAGGGCGCAGGTTGTCAAAGGGCAACGGAAACCTCAAGTACTTATGCAGGGAGTACAGACACGTAAAGGTAGCTTTGTGTTCAGCAATACGCCTTTGCAAAAGGTACTCGATGAGCTTTCCAAGTATTACAATGTCCGCCTGACGGCTGATGATACGGATAAACGGCTGACTGCCAATTTCAATTCCCGAAGTCTGGATGAAATAATCGAGATAATAGAAAAGGTGCTGAAAGTAAAAATTGAAAAGAAGAAGTGATGAGAACATTTTTCTGCGCTGTTCTGCTGTGGCTGCATGTGGCGGCAAATGCTTCGTCTGAATCCACAGAGATGACAAGAGCAATAGATACCATGCAGGAGGTATATCATGTAAGTTTTGTATACGATTCTGCTTTGGCTGATGTGATACCTTCGGGCAGACCGTTGCCCGACAAGACACTGGCGGAGAATCTGAATATTGTTTTTGGCGGGACTGGCATCAAGTGGGAAATCAAGGATGAATATGTGCTGTTGTTCAGGCAGAACAAGTATACCTTTTCGGGTTATGTCTGTCAGGATAATGGTGAATCACTGATTAATGTGACGGTGTATGACAAGACTACGCGTACCGGAACGCTAACCGATGAGCATGGCTTTTTCAGTATTACTTTACCTGAAGGGAAGCATGTACTTCGTATTTCTTATATCGGCTATGAAGAAGTGGTAAAGGAACTCGATTTGCAGTCTGACTATTTTGGAACTATTTATCTGAAGGAAAGCACAACTGCACTGGCAGGTGTGGAAGTTACAGCTAATCTGAATGATCCGCTTTTTACCACTCAGACCGGAAAGGTTTCTTTTACTCCCGAATTGCTGAATACGGAATTCTCTCTGTTGAGTTCTCCGGATCTTGTCAAGTCCATTCAGAACTTGCCGGGTGTTTCTTCCGGCACGGAATTGCTTTCCGGGCTGTATGTACATGGCGGGCGGAATGATGAGAATCTGTTTTTGCTGGACGGTACTCCGTTGTATCAGGTCAATCATCTGGGCGGATTGTTTTCGGCATTCAATACGGACGTGGTGAAGAATGTAGACTTCTATAAGAGTGGTTTTCCGGCGCGCTATGGAGGAAGAACGGCGTCGGTCATCGATGTTCGAACCAAGGAGGGGGACATGAAAGAATATCATGGCACTTTTTCCATCGGACTGCTGGATGGCAGGTTCCAGTTTGAAGGACCTGTCATCAAAGATAAGACTTCCTTTAGTTTTGGTATGCGAAGGAGCTGGATGGATCTGCTGACCACACCTGCCTTGTGGATAGCGAATCGAAATTTTTCGGATAAAAATATTAAGACCCGTTATGCTTTCCACGATATCAATGCTAAACTTACGCATCGTTTTTCCGATCGGAACAAGTTATCGCTCAGCGCATATTCTGCCCGCGATTTGTTCAAGTCGAGAGTGCTGCAACAATTCCCGGAAGGATATATGTTCCAGAAGTACGAGGAACGGGATGAGAATACATTCCATATCCGTTGGGGCAACTTGTCGGTCGGACTGAACTGGAACGGTCAGCTTACGCCTAAACTGTCGGGCAATGTATCACTGGTGTATGCCCGTAATCTGGCAAAGTATAGTTTCTTGTCGGACGAAAGCTATTATGAACAAGACAAGAGAGTGTCGATGGAACGGATGCAAAGAAGCAATTATTCGACGATTGATGATGTAGGTTACCGGATGGAGTTCAGTTATCGTCCGGCTGCGAGTCATCATATTCGTCTGGGTAGCAACTATTTGTTTCATTTGTATCATCCGCAGCGTATCGCTTCGCAAGATATAAGAGAAACGGCAGGGATTGCCGATACCTTGTTGTCGGCGGGTGAAGGTCGTTATCGGGGGAGTGAAATCTCTTTTTATGTGGAAGATGATATGCAGCTGACCGGAAAGCTGCGGGTAAATGTGGGGCTGCATTCTGTCTTGTATCGGGTTACGGGAGCGACTTATCATTCCTTGGAACCGAGATTGTCGGTCGGTTACCGGCTTTTCGATTGGGCTACCTTGAAGGCTTCTTATACTGAAATGAGTCAGTTTGCCCATCAGCTTTCGAACTCTTACTTGAATCTTCCTACCGACTGCTGGGTTCCTTCTACCAGTCGCATACGTCCGATGCGTTCACGTCAGGTGGCGGGAGGCATTTATATGAAGCTTCCATGGAACTTGAGCATGGATATAGAAGGCTATTTCCGTACCACCGACCGGATGCTGGAATATGATACCGGTGGTAGCCTGACACTTCCTGCCGATAACTGGGAGAAATGGGTGAGGGTAGGCAAAGGAAAATCGTATGGCTTGGAAGCCTCACTGGCGTATCGTCACGCAAAGAATGTCTTTCAGGCCAGTTATACGCTGTCGTGGAGCAAGCAGAAATTCGAAGATTTTTACCCCGACTGGTATGCCAGCAAGTTTGACAACCGTCATAAGCTGAACCTGATGTTCCGTCATAAGTTTAATAACCGTATCGATGCGTATGCAGCATGGACTTTCCGTAGTGGCGATCGGGCTACTGTGCCTATGCAGTCTGTAGAAAATCCTTCTCTGCCTGGAACCGTCCAGCCGTCTGATGCGGCAGGAAGCTGGGCCTACGAAAAGCCGAACAATATTACCCTGCCAGCCTATCATCGGCTGGATGTAGGCATCAATTTCCGGCGGACTACCAAACGAGGTTTCGAACGTATCTGGAATATCAGTATTTACAATGCCTATTGCCGGATGAATGCTTTCTATACTCAAGTAGAACGGCAGGCTGATGGTAGTTTCAGAGGCAAGGCGATAGGACTGTTTCCTGTGATTCCTTCTTTCAGTTATACTTTAAAATTCTAATAAGGATGATGGTAAAATATATTTCTTTCATGATCATACTTGGGGTATCCTTACTGTTTTCATCTTGCGTATATCATTTCGATCTGGATGAGGCGGGAGGAATCCCTAAGTTAGTTGTATACAGTTATCCCGGGAGTGGAGATACAACCGTGGTACGTCTTTCACGTAGTCTTCCAGTTACAGGCAAGGGAGAAATTGTTTCTGGTTTGACAGGAACGGATGTCCGGCTGGAAGTAAACGGTACACCTGTCGGTCTGTTGTGGACGGACAAAGCTTTACCGGGTGTTCCCGCCAAAAGTTATTATACGGTGCAGAGATACGAGGAAGGCGATCGTATCCGGCTGACAGCTTCTGCAGAAGGTCTGGAAACCGTTTCGTCTGTTACGACAATTCCCGCTCCGTTTCCGTTGAATTCTGTTCATATGGAACGAAAGCCATCCGATCTTGGTACGCTTCAGTTTCAGATAAACTTTACCGATGAGGCAAGTACAGTAAACTATTATGCCGTAACGGTGAAAGAAAGAGCGAAGTACTGGAAAGATGGAGATTCACGGGTGTATTATGACAAAGAATATACTGCGTATATGGATTGGAACGATGAACCGCTCCTGAAGGTTTCAGCCGGTTTGGATGAAATTCTTATGGGCGACTATACCTATTATGAGCAGTTGTATATTTGGAGCGATGAGAAGATTCAAGGGAAGAACTACACACTTCGGTTGAACAAGACTTATATATCCGATTATGAAACCTCTATTCAGGATGAAGTTTATACAAACAGGAAACAATATAAGGTTTGTCTATATAGTTTGTCGGAAGAGTTCTATCATTATCTGAAGTCGATGAATGAACAGGTAAACAATAAATTGGGAGAATCGGAATTGGCTCCTGTACGTCCTACCTATACCAATGTAGCAAATGGACTGGGATTGGTAGGAGGTTGCCGGATGATACAAACGGAATGGATGGATAGTGTGAAAGAATAAGTTATAAGTAGTTGATTAAACATAAGAATTGATTGTATGATAAAGCGTTTGACTATACTTTTATTATTGCTTAGTGGCTGGTTGGTTACTTACGGACAGACAGGTCAGTCCTCAGGTCTGACAATTTATGGAGGAAAGGATATGGTAAGTTATGATATGGTTGCTCCATCAGCCGGGTTACCTCCTTTTGATGCCGGGAAGACTTATTTTGATTCCAGATTCTCTTTTGGTTTCGGTTATCGTTGGCGGTTGAAGCCGATTGATTCCCGATGGTTTTTCGATCTTGCGATAACAGCCGGATATCATCGTTATAAGTATGGATTAAGCTATCTCTCTCCGGACGAGCACATAACTTATGCGGGAAATGCAGGAGTTTGCAATTTGTTGTCGGTTTCTCTCTCCGGAAGTGTGGGATATTATTTGTATAAAGGATTGAATTTGTCTGTAGGGTTCGAGCCAGCTTATTATTTTTATGATAAAGATTTTGTGAATGTACCAGTGTTTGCCCGTTTGGGCTATGACTTTGGTTGCATGGAAATTGCCATACAATATAAGCGGGGAATAACCCGGAAATTCGATTTATTCCCTTTTGTGAACAACCGTTTGTCTGGTTGGGAGCTGATGGTATACATACCTTTGTCTAAAAGAAAGACAAATTAATTACTCTTCTTTCTTCTTGAAATATTCATACCCGATGCGGCAGTACAAGCATTTCTTCAGGTCACAGTAATTCTTTTTGAGCTGGATCAGTGCCTGACTGTCGCCTGCATGTGAGGCTTCCAGTCCACATTCTTTCCACATACGGATGATGTAATTGTTTTCCGGCCTCAGCTCCTCCAGCAGTTGGGTGGCACGCAGGCATAAAGCATCGTTCGACTTGTGTTTGCCGTAGGCATAGAGAAATGGAACTACCGTATTGATGATAAGCAAATCGGTTGAGCTTTGGCTGATAGTTTTGGGATGCGAAGGAGAGGGAGTACCGAACGTATAGTGTGTCAGCCAGTATTCCGATGTGCCCCCTTTCAGGAGATTGCGCAGCTCTTTCAGCGATTCCGTTTCCATCAGTTGCGAAAACAAACCTTGCGAACGGTGGTACAGGCAGGCAAGCTGTGCGATACGGATATGCGGAAAGTTGCCCGGACGTAGGCGGAGCAGGCGCCAGCGGCAGTCGGAAGAAGGTTGCAGACCGAATTTCTGCTTCAGATAATTGTATTCCTTGATCATGTTTTCCGTATACGCATCAACCGGCAACTCTTGCAAAAGGCCTGCTTGCCCGAAGAAAAAAGCCTCTATCTGAAACAGATTATCACGGTGTTTGTTGACGGCTGCCAGCGGAATATTCTTTGCCCAAATTTCAAAGGCATCGCTGTTTACTCCAAATCCGAAATTGCGTGCCAGCGTAATGAAAAACACATTTTCCCAGTCGTGGTTGTATTCCTGCAAGAGTTTTTCTATTTGTTGCGTTTTGTGCTCGAAACGTTCCACCTGAAGAGTGGACAGCCAGCTATGCAACAGGAAGGACGGCAGTTGGGGGATGATGCGGAAACAGGCCGGATAGCGGTCGGCACGGATTAGCTCTTCATAATTTTTCAGCAAATAAGGCGGGTAGTGCAGTTCCATTTGTGGAATCACCTCTCCATTACTTCGCGTGGGAGTAGCGTCAATGTCCGAAGCCACGTGCAGGATAACCGAGTCGTATGCCGGATCAAGGTGATGATTGTGGCGAAACCAGTCGGAAGCCTGCTGGTGTATTTCAATGTTTCCCACCCAGGTTACATCGTTTATCTTGATTTTTGCATTGAAAAAATCCGGTCCGGCGTGCATGTTTGCCAGTCCCGGGTCGATGATTTCAATCGGTTGTCCGTCGGTAGTCTGCAAAGGTTTCAGTGCGAAAAGCTTGTGTTTCCACACATAGTGCAAGAGTTCTTCCATGTTAATGAGGTGTAAATGTTCGCTAAATGTAATGATTAATAACGAAAAACGTTATCTTTGTGCCTAAAATAATTTGAGATTTATGAAGATAGCATTAATAGGATATGGTAAGATGGGTAAGGAAATCGAAAAGATTGCAGTTGCCCGCGGACACGAGATTGTAAGTATTATTGATATAAACAACCGTCAGGATTTTGCTTCAGAAGCTTTTCGTTCGGCTGATGTAGCAATTGAATTTACAGCTCCTTCGGTAGCGTATGGAAACTGTCTGGAAGCTTTCAAGAATGGTGTGAAAGTGGTATCGGGCAGTACCGGCTGGATGAATGAGCACGGTGAGGAAATGCGTCGTTTGTGTACAGAAGAAGGAAAGACCCTTTTCTGGTCGTCTAATTTCAGTCTGGGTGTGGCCATTTTCTCTGCGGTCAACAAATACCTGGCAAAGATTATGAATAACTTCCCCAATTACGATGTGTCGATGGTAGAAACACACCATATTCACAAACTGGATGCTCCGAGTGGAACAGCTATAACACTGGCCGAAGGTATTCTGGAGAACTTAGACAGAAAGAACAAATGGGTAATGGGTACACTTACGGCTCCGGATGGTACAGTCAGCGGAACAACCGAATGTGCTGCCGACGAACTGCCTATCAGCGCTATTCGTGAAGGAGAGGTTCCGGGTATTCATACCATTCGTTATGAATCGGAAGCCGATTCCATCATCATCACTCACGATGCGAAGAACCGTAAGGGATTTGCTTTGGGTGCCGTGCTGGCTGCCGAATATACGGCAAAACACGAAGGATTTTTAGGTATGAACGATTTATTTCAGTTTTAAGTTATGATACAGGCCTCACGTAAGCAGTGGATAAAGTTTGGCATCGTACTGGTGCTGTACCTGATTTTTCTGATCTGGTTGCAGAGCTGGCTGGGACTGATTGTGGTTCCTTTTATCTTCGATGCTTATATTTCAAAGAAAATTCCATGGACTTGGTGGAAGAAATCGAAAAATAAGACCGTCTTGACTGTCATGAGCTGGGTGGATGCAATTGTCTTTGCACTGGTAGCCGTGTATTTTGTCAATCTGTATTTCTTCCAGAACTACGTTATACCGTCGTCTTCACTCGAAAAATCGTTGCTGGTAGGCGACTACTTGTTTGTCAGCAAGATGAGTTACGGAGCACGTATTCCGCAGACTCCACTTCACATGCCGCTTACGCAGCATACGCTTCCGATATTCAACTGCAAGTCGTATCTCGACTGGATACATTGGGACTATAAGCGTGTAGGTGGTCTGGGTAAGGTAGAATTGAATGACATTGTGGTGTTCAACTTCCCTGCGGGCGACAGCGTCGCAACAGCCGTTCCTGCCGAAGACTTGTATCGCTTGAGCTATCAGGCTGGGCAGCAGCTTTCACAGCCGGTAGATATGTCGCGTCTGACACTGGAGCAGCAGCGTCAGGTGTACGATTTCTATTATCAGGCGGGACGTAAGTATATCGATGAGAATCCGCAGACTTACGGTAAGATTATTACACGTCCGGTCGACCGTCGTGAGAATTATGTAAAACGCTGTGTCGGATTGCCCGGACAAACGTTGCAGATAAAGAACCGTATTATCTATCTGGACGGGAAAGCCAACAAGGAACCCGATAATGTGCAGTACCGTTATTTTGTGAAGACCAAGGGAATGCTTCCCGACGATTTGTGTCACGAACTGGGTATCAGTCAGGAGGACTTGTCGATGTATTATACCGATGAATCGGTGTATAACATGCCGCTGACGGAGAAAGCTAAAGCTGCTTTGCTGGCTCGGAAGGATTTGGTAGTGTCTATTGAGAATGTGCCCGATGACGATGCGGGAGGATTGTATCCGGTAAACAAGCTGACGGGTTGGACAGTCGATAATTATGGACCGATCTGGATTCCGAAGAAAGGCGCAACAATTGACTTGACACTGGATAATCTGCCTATGTATGAGCGCCCTATCAAGAATTATGAAGGAAACTCACTGGAAGTGAAGGATGGTAAAATCTATATCAACGGACAGGAAACTACGAAGTATACCTTCAAGATGGATTATTACTGGATGATGGGTGATAACCGGCATAATTCAGCCGATTCACGTTTCTGGGGATTTGTGCCCGAGGATCATATCGTGGGTAAGCCTATCTTTATCTGGTTATCGCTCGATCAGGACAGAGGGTGGTTCGATGGCAAGGTTCGCTGGAACCGTTTGTTTAAGTTTGTCGATTCTATAAAGTAATGAGTTATACGACTTCAGATTATTGGTGGATAATAACTGGAAAATAGGACTGAAGCTGGCGGCACTTGTCATTGTTGCCGTATGGCTGGTTAAGACTTTTCTTGTTACCTCTTGCTTTATTCCTTCGTCGGGAATGGAAAATACGCTTTATCAGGGCGAAGGAGTGCTGGTGAACAAGTGGAGTTATGGTTTGCGCATGCCTTTTCCGTCATTTTTGGGTTATCACCGTATCGGAAGTTGTGAGGTAGAGAAGGGCGATATTGTACTCTTTAACGATCCGGGGGCTACTCAGCGGAATAAACGGCTTGAGTGGCGCAGAGTCTTTATCAGCCGCTGTATCGGCACGCCGGGTGATACGCTGATGTTGAACCGGGAGATGATAGATAGCGGCGATGAAGTGCTGAGTCCTGATAGTAAATCGTTGTATGTATATCCTTCATCAAAAGAAGATCTGATGCGTGTGATTCTGGATGCAGTAGGACTGAAGGATAATTCATTGGTGGGATATACTGAAGATGGAAGTTATATTCGTAGTTTCAGCCATTATGAATTTTATCTGGTGTCGCAGAAAGCAGGACAACGGATTGATTTCGTATCATTGAATAGCAAGCTCTCACGGGAAGTACATCCTTATGTTGTGCCTCGAAAGGGAAGGCCTGTAAAGGTGTATCCGTGGAATGTTGTCTTGCTGTGTAATACAATTGTTTCGCACGAAGGAAAGCAGGCTGGCGTGCGGGGCGATACATTATGGGTAGAAGGAAAGCCTGTCAGTTCGTTTACGTTCAGCAAGGATTATTATTGGATGGCGTCGAATGATCCTGTCAACTTGTGTGACTCGCGATTGTTTGGCTTTGTGCCCGAAGATCATATTATCGGTAAGGCATGGCGGATCTGGTATGCTTCTCGCAAAGAACGTTTTTTTCAACGCATACAGTAAAATGAAGAAAGAAGTGATACTTGGATCGGCGTATCTTGCGCCGGTAGAATATTATACAAAATTGTTTGCGTACGATACCGTACATATAGAACGGTTCGACCATTATATGAAGCAGACTTACCGTAACCGGTGTGTAATAGCTTCGGCTGGCGGTGGTCTGGCTCTTACTATTCCGACGGAAAAGAGTGAGGATTTGAAGTGCCTGATGAAAGATATACGCATTTCCGACCATGGCAACTGGCGGCATGTGCACTGGAATGCTTTTGTGGCGGCTTACAAACAGAGCCCTTTCTTCGATTATTATGCCGATGAGTTTCATCGCTTTTTTGAGCAGAAATACGAATTTTTGTTCGATTTCAACTTGGAATTATGCAACTGGGTTTGTGAGCAGATAGACCTTCATCCGCATTTGTTGCCTACTGATGATTATATAACGTCTTCTGATGATTCGGATGACTTTCGCGAGCTGATTCATCCTAAAAAACTTTATGCTGAATGTGATCCGGAATTCTTGCCCAAACCTTATTATCAGGTGTTCGATCAGAAAAACGATTTTTTACCTAACCTCAGCATTGTGGATTTGTTATTTAACATGGGACCTGAAAGTTTGTTGGTTCTGCGTGATAGTATTGTAACACATGAATAAAGTAATATATATATGAATACGATTCCTACAGTAACAAAAAATTTGTTGATTATTAATGTATTGTGTTTCTTCGGCACAATCGTAGCACGACGCTATGGCATCGATGTGGAGAACTTGCTGGGATTGCATTTCTTCCTTGCGTCCGATTTTAATCCGGCACAGCTCATTACGTATATGTTTATGCATGCCAATTTCCAGCATATCTTTTTTAATATGTTTGCTGTGTGGATGTTTGGCCGGGTACTTGAACAAGTATGGGGACCAAAACGTTTTTTATTTTACTATATCTTATGTGGAATAGGAGCCGGGCTGATACAGGAGGCTGTGCAATATACGGAGTATCTGGTTAGCTGGTCCCATTACGATGGGGTAGATACCGGCATGGGAGTTATACCGATGAGTGAGTTCCTGAATCGCTTGAATACGGTTGGAGCTTCGGGTGCCGTATATGCTATTTTGTTGGCTTTCGGTATGTTGTTTCCTAATAGCCAGATGTTTATTTTCCCTTTACCAATGCCAATCAAGGCTAAATATTTTGTTATTGGATATGCGGCATTGGAACTGCTTCTGGGTTTGGCAGGAAGCGATGGTGTAGCTCATTTTGCTCACCTGGGTGGTATGCTTTTCGGTTTGATATTGATTATTTATTGGAGAAAGAAAAATGGCGGCGGACAGCAGATTTATTACTAATTTGAGGGACAGCTTCAGGCGGGGAGATATTGTAACCCGGTTGCTGTATATCAATATAGGAGTCTTTCTGATTGTTACACTGGTAAACATTGCGTTAACCCTGTTCAATCAGCCGGTTGGGTTATGGACTAATTACCTGGAGTTTCCTGCTTGGTGGGAGCGATTCCTCCGGCAGCCTTGGTCGTTGTTTACCTATATGTTTATGCATGCTGGCGTATTGCATATTTTATTCAATATGCTATGGCTGTACTGGTTTGGCCGTCTGTTCTTACAATTCTTTTCTGCGAAGCATTTGCGGGGATTATATGTGCTGGGAGGCATCGTTGGTGGTTTGGCCTATATGGTTGCATACAATCTGTTTCCTTATTTTGCAGATGCGGTATATTCTTCTTATTTGTTAGGAGCTTCGGCATCTGTGCTTGCCATTGTGATAGCGGTGGGAGTACGTGAGCCCAATTATCCCATTCAGCTGATGTTTATCGGAACGGTGAAATTGAAGCATGTCGCTATATTTATGTTGCTGTTGGATTTGCTGTTCATGACTTCAGGAAACGCCGGCGGACATATTGCTCATCTGGGAGGCGCTTTGGCGGGTTGGTGGTTTGCGGCTGGATTACAAAAAGGTCATGATGCTACCAAGTGGATAAACAAGGTGCTTGATTTCTTTTCAGGCAGTTGGAAGTCCTCATCTCGAAAGCCCAAGATGAAAGTGCATTATAGTGACAAGCAGAAAGACTATGATTTCAATGCAAGAAAAAAAGAGCGTACAGAAGAGATAGACCGTATTTTGGATAAGCTTCGTAAATCAGGCTATAATAGTTTGACGGATGCAGAAAAGAAAAGTCTGTTTGATGCAAGTAAAAAATAAGAGTGACAATTCTTGCATCTGCGGTAGCGTGCGCATGTAAGTAAGGGTAATATTAAATAATTACGAATATGAAAAGAGTTGGAAGTTTGATTCGGTGGGTATTGTTTACCTTAAACATACTGGTTGCCATTGGTTTCCTGATAAGTGCCTACAGTCCATATATTTCTCCGGTCAGACATCCATTATGGGCATGTGCAGGCTTGTTTTTCCCTTTTCTGTTGCTTGCAAACTTTCTTTGTCTTTTAGCTTGGATTTGCATCAAGTGGCAGTATGCGCTATTCCCTTTACTGGTATTTATCATTGGCTGGGATAGTGTGTGGACTTATTGTCCGTTAGGTACAGAAAAAGAACCGGAAGGTGGGGAGGTTATCAAGTTGCTGACTTACAATACAAGAGATATTGCTTCTGCAAAGGAGTATGACAAGGAACAGGGAAATCCTATTCTTAATTATTTGCAAAACAGCGATGCCGATATTATTTGCCTACAAGAATTTACTCCGGGAGGAAAAGTGAAACAGAAGGACATTGATCATGCATTGGCTACCTATCCTTATCATGAACGAGTAAAAGGGGAAGGTGGAAGCAGACTGGCCTGCTATTCACGTTATCCTATTCTTTCAGCTACAGCAATAGATTATAAAACTGAGTCGAATGCCAGCATACTTTATCGGTTGAAGATCGGAAAAGATACACTTGTGTTGATTAATAACCATTTAGAATCGAATAAGTTAGATGATCATGATAAAAGTATGTACAATGACATCTTAAAATCTCCAGGCGAAAAAAATATAAAGGACGGTGGAAAGTATCTATTTCGTAAATTGGCAAAAGTTGTTGCTATACGTGCTCCTCAAGCCGATTCTGTAGCTCATGCTATAGCCGGCAATCGTACTCGTTATATGCTGGTTTGTGGTGATTTTAATGATTCTCCTATTTCTTATACTCACCGAGTAATCGGACAAGGGTTGAATGATGTGTATGCGGAAGCGGCTTCAGGCCCTGGGTTTACGTATAACGAGAATCATTTCTATTTTCGTATCGACCATATATTTGCCAGCGATGGCTTTCGTGTCTTGAAATGTAAAGTTGATCGTTCTATCAAGGCATCCGACCATTATCCGGTATGGTGCCTGTTGGAAAAAAAAGAATAATGGAAATCCGGGAATAAACTTCTCGGATTTTTTTGTGCCTATTCCTTATAAAGTAAAGATTTCTTGTAAAGATACTCCTTTTAGTCGTTTGGTAAACAGCGGTAAACCAAATTTCTCAGTCGATATAAATGCGACAAATAGTTGTTTTTTACGCTTTAAAACTTAAATATTTAGAAACCTTTCCCTTTGTGAATGAAAAAAAAACTATATTTGCAACCTTGAATAAACGTATATTAATTAAAAAGTAAATATATAAATTAAAGTAACATGCAAAACAAAGGATTCGTAAAGGTTTTTGCGATATTGCTGACCCTTGTATGTGTGTTCTATCTTTCGTTCTCTTTTGTAACCCGCTATCATATGAAAAAGGCGGCAGAGGATCCGAAAGGGGAAACTCACTACCTTGATTCAGTACAGAATGAAAAGGTATGGTTGGGCAGTTATACGCTGAAACAGTGTCGTGAGATGGAAATCGGATTGGGACTTGACTTGAAAGGCGGTATGAACGTCATTCTGGAAGTTTCAGTACCAGATGTTGTAAAAGCTTTGGCTGACAACAAGACTGATGAAGCATTCAACAAGGCTTTGGCTGAGGCTGCTAAACAACAAGTTACCAGTCAGGATGATTTCATCACAATTTTCGTTCGTGAATACAAGAAGTTGGCTCCTAATGCCAGTCTCGCAGAGCTATTCGCAACTCAGCAATTAAAAGATAAAGTGACTACACGTAGCACAGATGCAGAAGTAGAAGCAGTACTGCGCGAGGAAGTAAAAGCTGCGGTAGACAATTCTTATAATGTCTTGCGTACTCGTATCGACCGTTTTGGTGTAGCTCAGCCTAATATCCAGACATTGGAAGGTAAAATGGGACGTATCATGGTGGAACTGCCGGGTATCAAAGAACCTGAACGTGTAAGAAAATTGCTTCAGGGTTCTGCTAACCTTGAATTCTGGGAAACCTTTGAAGCTAAGGAAATTGTTCCGGTATTGGCTTCGGCCGACAGTCGTGCACGTGAATTACTGAATGCTACAGCTACTGATTCTGTAAAGACAGATACGGTTGCTACTGCTCAGCCTGCTGTTTCAGCAAAAGATAGCCTGGCTGCAGCTTTGAAAGGTGAAAGTACTACAAAGACTACTGCTGATATAGAACAAGTTAAGAAAGAACATCCGTTGCTCTCTGTTCTTCAGTTGAATCAGAATGGCGTAGGTGCGGTTGTCGCTTATGCTGACCGTAATGATACAGCAGAAGTTAATCGTATTCTGAATATGCCGGAAATACAGAAGCAGATGCCTCGTGACTTGAAGTTGATGTGGGGTGTGGCTGCTGCTGATTTTGATAAGAGCGGACGTATTTTTGAATTGTATGCTATCAAGTCAACAGAACGTAACGGACGTGCTCCGTTGGAAGGTGATGTCGTAACTGATGCAAAAGACTCTTACGACCAGTACAACAAGCCTTGTGTAAGCATGTCAATGAATACTGAAGGTGCTCGTCGTTGGGCTACTTTGACTAAGCAGAATATTGGTAAGTCTATTGCTATTGCATTGGATGGATATGTATATAGTGCTCCGCGTGTAAATAGTGAAATCACAGGTGGACAGTCTGAAATTTCTGGTAGCTTTACTCCGGAACAGACCAAAGACTTGGCTAACGTGTTGAAATCTGGTAAGATGCCAGCGCCGGCACGCATCGTTCAGGAAGATATCGTAGGTCCGTCACTGGGTCAGGAATCTATCAACCAGGGTATTGTTTCGTTTATCGTCGCACTGGTTGTCCTGATGATTTACATGTGCGTGATGTATGGATTTATTCCGGGTATGATTGCTAACTGCGCATTGTTCGTCAACTTCTTCTTTACGTTGGGTATTCTCTCCTCTTTCCAGGCGGCATTGACCATGTCTGGTATTGCCGGTATGGTATTGTCACTGGGTATGGCAGTGGATGCGAACGTGTTGATTTATGAACGTACAAAGGAAGAGTTGAGAGCTGGTAAGGGTACTAAGCAGGCATTGTCTGAAGGTTACTCGAATGCGTTCTCTGCTATCTTCGACTCTAACTTGACATCTATTATCACAGGTATTATCCTGTTTAACTTTGGTACAGGTCCTATCCGTGGTTTTGCCACTACATTGATTATCGGTATCCTCTGCTCGTTCTTTACTGCCGTATTCTTGACTCGTCTGGTTTACGAACACTATATGAATAAAGACAAGTGGTTGAACTTGACCTTTACTACAAGTATTTCGAAGAACCTGATGCAGAATGTACATTATAACTTTATGGGTGTTACCAAACGTTCTTTCATGATTTGGGGCGCTGTAATCGTTATCTGTATCATTTCGTTCTTCGTTCGTGGTCTGGCACAGAGTATTGACTTTACTGGTGGACGTAACTTCGTGGTACAGTTCGAACAGCCGGTACAGCCGGAAACCGTACGTGATTTGCTTCAGCCTAAAGTTGGTGATGCGAACGTACAGGCTATCGCATTGGGTACAGATGGTAAGACTATCCGTGTAACAACCAACTATCGTATCGAAGAAGATTCTCCTACAATCGATGCTGAAATCGAAGAGTTCTTGTACAATGCCTTGAAGGAAGGTAACCTGCTGGGTAAAGGAACTACTCTTGAAATCTTTATCGACCGCGATAACCGTGTAGGTGGTTCAATCATCAGTTCACAGAAAGTTGGTCCAAGTATCGCTGATGATATCAAGACTTCAGCTGTCTGGTCAGTTGTTTTGGCACTGATTGCAATCGGTTTGTATATCTTGATCCGTTTCCGTAACATTGCCTACAGTGTGGGTGCTACAGTGGCATTGGTTGTCGATACTGTATTGATTATCGGTATGTATTCTCTTTGGTATGGTATTTTACCATTCTCATTGGAAATCGACCAGACGTTTATCGGTGCAATCTTGACGGCCATCGGTTATTCAATCAACGATAAGGTGGTTATCTTCGACCGTGTGCGTGAGTTCTTCCACCTGTATCCGAAACGTGACCGTGCAAAACTGTTCAACGATTCATTGAACACTACTTTGGCTCGTACTATCAATACTTCATTTAGTACATTGATTGTATTGTTAAGTATCATTATCCTGGGTGGTGACAGTATCCGTAGCTTTGCTTTCGCAATGATTCTGGGTGTTGTTGTTGGTACATTGTCTTCATTGTTCGTTGCAGCTCCGGTTGCTTATCTGACAATGGGACATAAGATGAAAGATACAGAAGACGCAGAAGCATAACGCGTTTTTTAAAATATTTTTTTGAATAATAGCCCCCTGTCATCGTTTGATGGCAGGGGGCTTATGTTTTCTCTTAATTCGTTAATATATAAAGATTTTGCTTTGTTTGGGATTTGCTTTAAGAGAATCTTTTAGTATGGTTGCTGCAATTTGGGCTTTTTATGTACCACCGATTGGTGAACAAAGTTTAGATGGATTTGTTGTATGTACGAACAGTAAGAAACAAAAACAACTAACTAACTATTTTAAAAGATTAGAAAGTATGAGAAAACAATTTCTCTTAGCAATGGCATTTGCTGCTGTTGCTGTAACAAGTAATGCACAAGATGCATACGTAGGTAATAAGTTTTTTGACAATTGGTACATTGGGGTAAAAGGAGGAGGTGTTACTCCAACTACACATTCTGCTTTCTGGAAAAATATGCGTGGAACAGCAGGCGTGGAGCTGGGTAAACAGATTACTCCGGTTTTAGGCGTTTCATTCGAAGGATTGACAACGATTAATACAAGCAATAGCCGTAATGCATTTGATGCGTTGAATTTGGGTGCATTGGGTAAGCTCAACCTAAACAATTTATTTGGAACTTATCAGGGACAACCTCGATTGTTCGAAGTGGAAGCAATTGCCGGTATCGGATGGGGACATGATTTCATGAACTCTGGCATGGGATACGACCAGTCGTATATGGTAAGCCGTTTCGGTGCAAGCTTCAACTTTAACTTAGGTGAATCGAAGGCATGGACTATTAATGTTCGTCCCGCGATTGTTTACCGCATGGATGGTAACAGAGCACACGTCCTGAATGTAAATAAGTCGGCGATAGAGTTGCTGGCTGGTGTAACTTATCACTTCGCGAGCAGCAACGGAAAGCACTATCAGACAATTCAGACACCTTACAACCAGGCTGAAGTTGATATGCTGAATGAGGCGATCAACAACCTGCGTGCAGAATCTGCTGCAAAGAATGCAGACATTGAAGCATTGCAGAATGAGAACGAAGAACTGAAAGGAAAGCTGAACGAGTGCATGAATGCCCCAGCAAAAGTAGAAACTGTCATCCAGAATACTCATTCCAAATCATTGGAATCAGTTGTAACTTTCGGACAAGGAAAAACAACTGTCAGTGTAGATCAGTTGCCTAATGTGGAGCGTATTGCTACTTACATGAAGAACAATCCTGCCAGCACTGTGGTAATTAAGGGATATGCTTCTCCCGAAGGTAGTGCAGAAGTAAATGCACGTATTGCCAAACAGCGTGCAGAAGCAGTAAAAAACATTTTGATAAATAAATATAAGATTAAAGAAAGCCGTATTACGGCAGAAGGTCAGGGTGTAGGCTCTATGTTCTCTGAACCCGACTGGAACCGTGTAAGTATTGCAACACTGAACGAAGCAGAATAAAACTCTAATTTGTTTTTCGGAAAAGGGCTGTGTCAATAAGTTGACATGGCCTTTTTTGGTATAAGTACCCTCGTCGGGAATCGAACCCGAATCAAAAGTTTAGGAAACTTCTATTCTATCCGTTGAACTACAAGGGCAGTGATTGCAAATTTACTGCTTTTTCATAATATCCCAATGTTTTTGTTTGAAAAACTTGAGGCATACCTTTACAAATGAAATAAATGCGGTTTTATTTTGATTTTTAAAG
The DNA here is from genome assembly GCF_037890145.1 of Phocaeicola sp. HCN-6420. NCBI lineage: Bacteria > Pseudomonadati > Bacteroidota > Bacteroidia > Bacteroidales > Bacteroidaceae > Phocaeicola > Phocaeicola sp. HCN-6420. The sequence goes on along the minus strand of NZ_JBBKBJ010000014.1, from coordinate 25,924 downwards.
GAAGTTCGCCAATTTTGCGATTAGTGAATTTGTAAACTTTAAATAGCATATTATGGCAGAAGAAATGATAGTCAAGGAGCTGGATGATGTAGTCGTTCGCTTCTCGGGTGATTCAGGCGACGGTATGCAGCTGGCTGGGAATATGTTTTCCAATATCTCGGCTGCCGAAGGAAATGATATCAGCACCTTTCCGGATTATCCGGCTGATATTCGTGCTCCGCAAGGAACATTGACAGGGGTTTCAGGGTTCCAGGTGCATATCGGTTCTGGTAAGGTATATACTCCGGGCGACAAGTGCGATGTACTGGTAGCGATGAATCCAGCTGCATTGAAAACACAGTATAAATTTTGTAAACCGCAGTCGGTTATAATCATTGATACAGATTCTTTTACGAAGCGTGACTTGGAAAAGGCACAGTTCGTATTGGAAAATCCTTTTTCAGAGCTTGGCATTAAAAATGAAGTGGTAGAAGCTGCTATCACCACAATGTGTAAGGAGAGCTTGAAAGATAGTGGACTTGACAATAAGTCCATTATGCGAACCAAGAATATGTTTGCATTAGGATTGGTTTGCTGGCTTTTTCATCGCGATATAAGTGTAGGCGAAAAACTGCTGCGCGAAAAGTTTGCGAAAAAGCCTGAAATAGCCGAAGCTAACGTAAAAGTGCTTTACGATGGTTATCATTTTGGAGAAAATACCCATGCCTCGGTTGCCATGAGTTATTTGGTTCCCAGCAAGGAACAGAAGGTAAAAGGGCGTTATATGGATATTAACGGAAATAAGGCTACTGCATATGGGCTGATAGCTGCTGCCGAAAAAGCTGGCTTGCAGCTCTATTTGGGTTCTTATCCTATTACTCCGGCTACTGATATTCTGCACGAACTGGCAAAACATAAGTCACTTGGTGTAAAAACAGTTCAGTGTGAGGATGAGATTGCTGGATGTGCTTCGGCTGTAGGAGCTGCTTTTGCTGGCGCACTGGCTGTAACCAGCACATCGGGACCTGGTATCTGTCTGAAGAGTGAGGCTATGAACCTGGCGGTTATTACCGAATTGCCTTTAGTTGTAGTCGACGTACAGCGTGGTGGACCATCTACAGGTCTTCCTACCAAATCAGAGCAGACAGACTTATTACAGGTCTTATATGGCCGAAATGGTGAAAGTCCGATGCCTGTCATTGCGGCTTCTTCTCCAACTGATTGTTTTGATGCGGCGTATATGGCTTGTAAGATTGCTTTGGAGCACATGACTCCGGTTGTGTTGCTGACAGATGCATATATTGCCAACGGTTCGGCAGCATGGCGTTTACCCGATTTGAACGAATATCCCGCTATTTGTCCTCCATATGTAACTCCAGATATGGCAGGAAGCTGGACACCATTCCAGCGTAATCCTCAGACGGGTGTGCGTTACTGGGCTACTCCGGGTATGGAAGGCTTTATGCATCGTATAGGTGGTCTGGAGAAAAGTAATGAAACAGGAGCCATTTCTACAGATCCGGAAAATCATAACCTGATGACACGTTTGCGTGCTGAGAAAGTCGCAAAGATTGCCGATTCTATTCCGGAACTGAAAGTAGAAGGTAATCCGGAAGCCGATTTATTGATTGTAGGTTTTGGTGGAACGTATGGTCATTTGCATTCTGCTATGGATGAACTTAACAAGCGGGGAAAGAAGGCTGCACTGGCTCATTTCAGATTTATCAATCCTTTACCTAAAAATACCGCAGATGTACTCCGACGTTATAAAAAGATTGTAGTTGCAGAGCAAAATATGGGTCAGTTGGCAGGCTATTTGCGTATGAAAGTTGAAGGTATTCACCTGCATCAGTTCAATCAGGTAAAAGGACAGCCTTTTGTCGTTCAGGAATTGGTTGATGCGTTTACTAAATTAATGGAGGAATAAACAATGAGTGAAACAAAATATACAGCAGCAGATTATAAAGCAGGGCAGCCACGCTGGTGTCCGGGATGCGGTGACCATGCATTTTTGAATTCCTTTCACAAGGCTTTAGCCGAACTGGGTGTACCTCCCCATGAGATAGCGGTTATTTCAGGTATTGGCTGTTCATCGCGTTTGCCTTACTACATGAATACATACGGCATGCATACCATTCATGGACGTGCTGCTGCTATTGCAACGGGTGCAAAAGTAGTGAATCCTGCTCTTACTATCTGGCAGATTTCAGGTGATGGTGATGGACTTGCCATTGGTGGTAATCATTTTATTCATGCCATTCGTCGTAATGTAGATATTAATATCATTTTGTTGAATAACCGTATTTACGGATTGACCAAAGGACAATATTCTCCTACTTCAGCACGTGGATTCATCAGTAAGTCTTCACCATACGGTACGGTAGAAGATCCGTTCCGTCCTGCTGAATTGTGCTTTGGAGCACGTGGACGTTTCTTTGCTCGTTGTGTGGCTGTAGATGGTGGCCCTTCTGTCGACGTATTGAAGGCGGCAGCTCGCCATAAAGGAACATCAGTAGTAGAGGTTCTTCAGAATTGTGTGATATTCAACGATGGAACCCACAATGCTGTTGCCAAAAAAGAAGATCGTGACCGTAATGCTATTTATCTGGAACATGGCAAACCGATGCTTTTTGGCCCGAATAAGGAATTTGGCTTGATGCAGGAAGGCTTTGGACTGAAGGTCGTCAAATTGGGCGAAAACGGGATTACAGAAAAAGATATCCTGGTACACGATGCCCACTGCGAAGATCATACACTTCAACTGAAGCTGGCACTTATGGAAGGCCCCGATTTTCCGATAGCCTTAGGAGTTATTCGTGATGTGGAAGCTCCTACGTATGATGCGGCTGTCGAAGCACAGATAGAAGAAGTTTCAGCAAAGAAGAAATACCATAATTTCGCTGAATTACTGGCTACAAATGATACTTGGGAAATAGAATAAAGAATAAGGAAATATGAGGAGTCGATAAATTATCATTCGGCTCCTTATATTTTTTTGTTCTTCTTTATTCAAAATTTTGTATTTTTGTAGTATATCTTATATAAAATATGAATTATGGGGAGAGGGTTTCACTATATAAAAATCTGTTTTGCAGCCATTCTTATGGCGTGTGTTCAGTTAGTGTTTGCTTCCGGTTCATATTCTTCTTTTACAATTAATCACCTGCAAGGGCTTTCAAACAGTGCCGTTTTAAGTATTCTGCAAGATAATCAGGGTTTGATGTGGTTCGGTACTTATGACGGTTTGAACTGTTACGATGGAAGGACAATAGAAGTATTCCGTACCGACTTTTCAAAAGGAAGGACACTGGATAATAATATTATTTCCCGTATTCAAATTGCAGCAGATGATAAACTATGGGTACAAAGCTTTTCTGGAGTGAACCTGTTTTCTACCGATTCTTTGTCGGTTATAGATAATTATATTTTCCCAGATGAAGAAACAATTGTTTTTTCTAATCGGAAAGGCAATAGTTGGATTGTCGGGAAAAGGAACATATATTATTACAATGTTCGTCATCGGTGTTTTGTGAAGGCTGGTAAAATGAATTTTCATTTAGACAATCTTCAGCAAAGTGCTTTTGTTGATGAAAAAGGAGAACTTCATATTGTGCCTGTGAATGATACCAAAATGTATCATTTTTCATTAAATTCTTTTTCTACAGATTCTTTACAGACAAATTTGCAGGTTACATCATCTCTTCTACATTCTAAACCGATTAAAAAGACTTTTATTCAAAGTGAAGTAATTTGTTTTATTGATTCGGCGGACGATTTATATCTGTATGATGCTTCAAAGAAGTCTAAAGTGTATATTCGCAATGTAGGCGAACTCCTGAGAAAGTATGGTAGTTTTATGAATGTCTTCCCTTTTTACGATGACGTATTAATTACTCTTCATACAGGTGGCATACTTCGTCTGATGGCTTCACAACAATATCAGGAAGATTTGATGCGTGTCGATTTACGTATATTTTCTGCTTATACAGATAGTCAGCAGGGGATTCTGTGGATGGGTACAGACGGGGCTGGTGTGGTAAAGTTTGCCAAAAAGGATGCATTGGTTACGAATTTAATGTTAAGTCGTATGTCTCCGTCAATTAGTGGACAGGTAAGAGGTATTATGACGGATCATTATGGAACTTTGTGGATTGGAACAAAAGGGGACGGGCTGATACGTATACCCAATTATCAGAAGGAACTTGATATAAATTCACTCTTGATTTATTCTCCCAAAGGGAAGTGGGCTTTATCTGAATATGTGCGTGGTCCCAACTTCTATCCGGTATTTATGTTGAAGAAAAAGAATCATGGCGATGATTTTTGGGTAGGAATGTCCGATTCCTTATTGTATTATTATTCTTATCAGAGCGATAAATTAGTTCCGGTACAGGGGTCTATAAAGTATTCTACAGAAATTCATGGGCTATATGAAGAAAATGATTCTGTCCTTTGGCTGGCTACATTAGGGACAGGACTTATTAAGGTCGTTTTGGATGTTTCACATGATGTTCCGCAGATAAAAAGATTCAGACGCTTTCGTTGTTTTGCAGAGCAAAAGGAGATTGTGGAATATTCTTCTTTGTGGGTGCAGGGTGATTCCGTTTTGTGGATGGGAAGTCGTGGCCAGGGATTGGTTAGGTTTGATATTCGTAAGAATGAATATCAGGTTTATTCTTTACGGGCTATGTTAGGAAAAGCTGTAAATGATGTCTTGTGCTTATGTGAATATGATAAAAGTCATGTCTTTGTCGGGACTACGGCAGGACTGGTTTCTGTTCAGGTTAATGGAAGAAATATTGTACCTTCATATATTGGTCGGGAACAGGGACTTGTTAATGAAATGGTGCATGGCATTGTCAAGGATGATGCTGGAATTTTATGGATGGGTACCAATAAAGGAATGATAAAGTATGACCCGGTAAGTGGAGGATCTTATACATATTATTATAGTAAAGGTATAGAAATAGGGGAATTTAGTGACGACAGCTATTATCGTAGTCCGTATAATGGTGATATCTTTTTAGGAGGTGTTGACGGATTACTTTATATGAACGATCGCCAGTCTTCTATTCCTGAATATTATCCTAAGCTGGTTCTTCGGAAACTGATTATTGATCGTGAAGAAGTCAATCTTAACCGATATTATTCGGATGATAAGAAAATGATTGTATTACCTGAAGGGCAAAATACATTTTCTCTTCAGTTTGTAGCATTGGATTATCTTAATGCTGATATAGAATACGCCTATATACTGGAAGGGTACGATGAAAAATGGAGTCTTTTTTCTAAAGAGAACGAAGCAGTGTTCAAAGACGTACCTCCTGGTAAGTATGTATTCCGTGTACGTTATAAAAAGGATGTACTTGATACCGTTTATGAAGAGTATTCAGTTGTAATTAAGATTGTTCCTTTTTGGTATCATACGATATGGGCTTATTTAGGAATTTCTCTTTTTATTATTCTTTGTTTAAGTGGATATGTTTATAGATTATATAGAAAGGGATTCTTTAGTCGTTTGGCCAGGGCATGGGCAATATCAGGAAGAGGACTTGAAGAAATACGTTTAGAGGAAAATTTGTCGATGAAGGAGAAGGCCTTGGGAAGCTGGTCTGCATATTTCCCTTATTGTATAGAGTCTGAACAAATCACATTTATTCAAAGAATACTTGAAATAATAGAAGCAAACTTAGATAAAGAAGAGTTGGGACCGACCTTTTTAGCAGAGAAAATGCATATAAGTCCTCGTCAGTTTTATCGTAAGTTTAAAGATTTGTCGGGAATTGCTCCCAGCGATTTCATTAAAAAATACCGTATGGATAAGGCTGCCCAACTTCTATCAGATACTGATATGTCTATTCAGGAGGTAATCGAAAGCGTGGGGATTTCCAGCCGTCCTTATTTTTATAAAGAGTTTGCCGATAAGTATGGAACTACGCCTAAAAATTATCGTGCACGACATAAAGGTGCTGCTTCAGCCAATTAAAGGATTACTGTCTGAAATGGTCGCGTTAATGGGTAATATAAGTGTTCCTTTCTTGTTCTTGTATGTTCTTTAATCTGACTTTATGCCTTTTCCTGTTTGTTCTCTATATGCATATTGATGATATTATTATCTTGATAATCAGTAGATTCTTTTGTTCTGTATTTTATTTTTAATTCTTTATTGGGACATTTTAACTTATTAATGAAGAATGTCCTTAAGGAGGAAAGGTTTATGTCTGGTTCTTCCTATTTTTACATATAGAAATTGATTTTAAACCTTGTTCCTATGCTTCGAAAAATACATGTTTGTTTGTTCGCCGGATTATTGTTCTCTCCGGTATTTTCTCAGCAGCGAGTTGTAGATTATGTGAATCCGATTATCGGAACTAACGGTATGGGACATACCTTCCCAGGCGCATGCGTTCCTTTTGGTTTGATACAGCTCAGTCCGGATACCGATACAATTCCACATAATGTAAATGGTATATATCAAAAAGATGCATATAAATATTGTGCAGGTTATCAATATTCAGATTCTACGATTGTCGGATTTAGTCATACTCATCTGAGTGGTACGGGGCATTCGGATTTGGGTGATATCTTGATAATGCCTACTGTAGGAAAGTTGAAATTGAATCCAGGACGTGCAGCTTTTCCCGATGAAGGCTATCGTTCGCGTTATAGTCATGCCACCGAACACGCTTCAGCAGGATATTATGAGGTGATGCTGGATGATTATAAGGTGAAAGCCCAATTGACGGCTACTGCCCGTGTTGGAATTCACAAATATACTTACTCTTCAGAAGATGGGCGTATTGTTCTCGATTTGAATCATGGCATTTATAATTATGATGGTAAAGTTCTTTGGAGTAATCTGAGAGTAGAGAATGATACGTTGCTCACCGGTTATCGGATTACAAATGGTTGGGCTCGGACTAATTATACATATTTTGCCATCTCTTTTTCACAGCCGATAAAGGATTATGGATATATAGATAAAAAGGAACCGGCTTATATCGGATTTTGGCGACGTTTTGATTTAAGTCATAACTTCCCGGAAATAAGTGGCCGCTCTGTTGTCTCTTATTTTAACTTTGATACATCTGCTGATAAAGAATTGGTTGTCAAGGTAGCCCTTTCTGCTGTTAGTACTGAGGGGGCGTTGAAGAATTTATATGCAGAGGCAGGAGGAAAGAGTTTTGAACAAATCGCCAATGAAGCAGCCGAAGTATGGAACAGAAAACTCGATTTGTTTGAAATAGAAGGAACCGAAGACGAGAAGGCAATGTTTTATACATCATTGTATCATACGATGATAAATCCATCGGTATATATGGATGTAGATAAATCTTATCGTGGGTTGGACCATAATATTCATAAGGCAGAAGGCTTTACGAATTATACGATTTTTTCTTTATGGGATACTTATCGTGCAGAACATCCATTCCTGAACCTGATAACTCCCGTAGAGAATGCGGATATGGTAAAATCAATGATTCGCCATCAGCAGCAGAGTGTTCATAAAATGTTGCCGGTATGGAGCTTGATGGGGAATGAAAACTGGTGCATGAGCGGATATCATGCCGTTCCTGTTTTGGCAGATGCCATTGCGAAGAATGTATTCACTGAAAAAGGAGAGGCTTTGCAAGCTATGGTAGAAACATCGAACGTAGATTATTATGACCATTTAGACGATTATAAAAGACTGGGATATATTCCTTTCGAAAAGAGCAGTACAGCAGTTTCATCTACTTTGGAATTTGCCTATGACGATTGGACGATTTACCAAACGGCTTTGAGTGCAGGGAATGAAGATATTGCCCGGCAATATTATACACGAGCCTTGAGTTATCGTAATGTATTCGACCGGAAATGTGGATTTGCTTGCCCACGTTACGCTGATGGAAATTTTAAAAGTGATTTTGATCCTTTGCAGACACATGGTGAAGGCTTTATAGAAGGAAATTCCTGGAATTTTTCTTTTCACGTGCCGCATGATGTGTATGGCGTTATAGACTTGATGGGAGGTGAAAAGGTGTTTTTAAGTCGTTTGGATAAGTTGTTCGAGATGCATCTTCCCAAAAAATATTATGAGAAGAATGAGGATATTACTGAAGAAGGTTTGATTGGCGGATATGTACATGGCAATGAACCAAGTCATCATATTCCCTATTTGTATGCCTGGACTTCACAACCTTGGAAAACGCAATACTGGACACGGGAGATAATTGATCGGATGTATCGTAACGATATTAACGGATTGGGAGGAAATGATGATTGCGGTCAGATGTCTGCGTGGTATATGTTTACGGTAATGGGCTTTTATCCTGTATGTCCAGGAACAGACCAATATGTATTAGGAGCTCCCTATTTCCCCTATCTCAAGTTACGTTTACCTAATGGAAATATTTTGGAGATTAAGGCAAAAGGAGTTAGTGATACCCGACGTTATGTACAGTCACTCAAGATTAATGGGAAAAAATATGAGAAATTGTATGTCACTCATGCAGATTTATTAAAAGGTGGGGTATGGGAGTTTACCATGGGAAGTTCACCGGAGAAAAAACGAGGACAAAAAATAGAAGATAAACCTTATTCATTAACGAACGGAATCAAATAAATATGAAATCACAATTATTGTTGGCTGGTATAATAATAGGAATGACCGGTATATCGGCTTGTATGGGACAGAAGAAAGATGTGACAGCGGAGGAAGCTATGAGCATTTGGAGAGATTATCCGGTTGGACATATAGCCTTCGATGACCAGGCTCCGAAAAGTGAAGGCTCAAAAGTATACCATCGTATTGTAACCAATCCACAGGATTATATAGCAACGCAGGCCCGCACAGTTTTGGCTACATTATACGATTCTCCAGCCGATAGTATTGTCCCTGTCGATACGATTCATTATTCTCTGCAAGATATAGATGGTGTTTCTGCTAAAGATGGAGGAAATGGAGTGGTAAGCATTTTTTATAGTACTCGTCATATTGAGAAATCATTTGCAGAAAATGATACGGCCAAATTGTTTTTCGAAACAAGGGGAGTTTTGTTACACGAACTGACTCACGCTTATCAGTTGGAGCCTCAGGGTATTGGAAATTACGGAACCAGCCGTGTCTTCTGGGCATTTATAGAAGGAATGGCCGATGCGGTTCGTGTGGCTAATGGAGGTTTTACTCCGGAAGATCGTCCGAAAGGTGGAAACTATATGGATGGTTACCGTACTGCGGGATTCTTCTTCGTATGGTTGAGAGATAATAAAGATAAGGAGTTTCTGCGCAAGTTTAACCGGAGTACGCTTGAAGTGATACCATGGTCTTTTAATGGAGCCATTAAATATGCTTTAGGAGAAAAATATGATATAGATGATTTGTGGCATGAGTATCAGGTTGCTGTTGGTGATATTCAGGAAAATGGAAATGTTTGATTATGAAGAAAATACTGAAAATAATACTTTTATGTACTTACCTGCCGGTACTTACGCTCTCTGCTGAAAATTTGACACGGTATGTAAATCCGATGATTGGTACCGATGGTTATGGAAATGTATATCCTGGAGCACAAATACCATTTGGAGGTATACAGATAAGTCCGGATACAGATGCTAAGTTTTATGATGCTGCTGCCGGATATAAATATAATCATACTTCCATATTAGGATTCAGCTTGACACATTTAAGTGGTACAGGTATCCCCGATTTGGGTGATTTCTTGTTTATTCCGGGTACGGGAGAAATGAAATTGGATCCGGGTACGCGTGAGAATCCGACAGAGGGTTATCGTTCTCGTTATTCTCATGAAAAAGAATGGGCTTCGCCTAATTATTATGCGGTGGAATTGTCAGACTATGGAGTAAAGGCAGAGATGACGGCCGGACTTCGGAGTGGTATGTTTCGTTTTACATATCCTAAATCGGATAAAGCATTTATTATGATTGACATGAATCATACCTTGTGGCAGAGCTGTGAGTGGTCGAATCTGCGTATGGAAAACGATTCCACTTTGACTGGATACAAGTTGGTAAAAGGGTGGGGGCCAGAACGTCATGTATATTTTACTGCTGTATTTTCAAAAAAGCTGAAGAATGTGCGTTTTATGCAAGACAAGAAGCCGGTTATCTATAATACTTCTCGTTTTAGAAGCAGCTATGAAGCTTGGGGAAAGAATCTGATGGCTTGTATTTCCTTTGTGGCAGACGAAGGGGAAGAAGTTATTGTAAAGACATCGGTTTCGGCAGTCAGTACGGCAGGAGCTACCTTGAATTTGCAGGAACTGAATGGCATGACGTTCGATAGCTTGAAGGAGAAAGGTGTATCTTTATGGGAAAAGGAACTTTCCAAATACCAGATAGAGGCGAAACCGGAAGTAAAGGAAGCCTTTTACACGGCAGCTTATCGTGCTGCGTTACATCCATTTATTTTTCAGGATGCAGATGGCTGTTTCAGAGGACTTGACAAGAATATTGAAAAGGCAGAGGGATTTACCAATTATACAGTGTTTTCTTTATGGGATACGTACCGGGCTTTACACCCTTGGTTTAATCTGGTTCATCAGGACATTAATGCCGATATCGCTAATTCCATGCTGGCACATTACAATAAGAGCGTAGAGAAGATGTTGCCTATATGGTCATTTTATGGTAATGAAACCTGGTGTATGATTGGCTATCATGCTGTGTCTGTCTTGGCCGATATGATTGTAAAAGGTGTAAAAGGCTTTGATTACGAACGTGCATATGAGGCTATGAGGAATACGGCAATGAATGAGCATTATGATTGTTTGCCTGAATACAGAGAAAAAGGTTATGTACCGTTCGATCATGAAGCCGAATCAGTCTCAAAAACACTGGAATATGCTTACGATGATTATTGTATAGCGCAGGCAGCCAGGGCGTTAGGAAAAACAGAGGACTATCAGTATTTTCTGAACCGTTCACTCTCTTATCAGACGTTGGTCGATCCGGAAACAAAATACATGCGTGGAAAAGACAGCAAAGGAGCATGGCGTACTCCATTCAGTCCTATTGCTTATCAGGGACCGGGATCGGTTAATGGTTGGGGAGATATTACAGAAGGTTTTACAATGCAATATACCTGGTATGTTCCTCATGATGTACAGGGATATATCAATCTGGCAGGGAAAAAACTTTTCCAGAGAAGACTGGATGAATTGTTTACTGTGGAATTGCCGGAAGATATTCCGGGGGCACACGACATACAGGGGCGTATTGGCGGTTACTGGCATGGAAACGAACCTTGCCATCATGTTGCTTACTTGTATAATTACTTGGGACAGCCCTGGAAATGTCAGCGGTGGGTACGTGAAATAGCCTCTCGTTTCTATGGCAATGAACCGGGCTCACTGAGTGGAAATGATGATTGCGGACAGATGTCGGCTTGGTATATGTTTAATTGTCTGGGACTTTATCCGGTTGCTCCTTCCAGCAATATTTATAACATCGGTTCTCCATGTGTTGAAGGTTTGAAGATTACATTAAGCAATGGCAAGCAGATAAAGATGACGACGGAAGGCTGGTCTGAAAAAGCCGTATACGTAAAAGAACTTTATGTAAACGGGCAGAGATATGATAAATCTTATTTGCCTTACGATATGGTACAAAATGGGGTCGACCTTCATTTTGTAATGGATGAGAAACCTTCTTACAAGCGGGGAGTTGCCAAAGGAGATATTCCTCCGTCTATATCCTTGCCGGGAAAAACGGTTGTATATCGTTCGGGAAAGTAAAAAACTGAATAATTCTAATAATGTTTAACTTTAAAAGCGAACCTATGAAAGATGTGAAATTTAGAGGAGAGCAATTCAGGTGTATGCGTTTGGTATATCCTATGGCTTTTCTATGCTTGCTCTCTTCACCCAGCTGGGCAGCCGAAAATCCGGCGTTATCGATTGGTGTTGAACAGTCGAAAGGGATTCAGGTAAAAGGAACTGTCCTTGATGAAGACAAGCTCCCTATTATTGGAGCGAATATTATGGTGAAAGGTACGAGCCTTGGTACAATTACCGATATGGACGGTAATTTTGTTCTGACTGTTCCCTATGAAGATGCTGTTTTAACTGTTTCTTTTATCGGATATACCACAAAAGACATCCCCTTGAAAGGGAAGCGCGAACTGAGTATTACATTGGTAGAAGATTCGAAGACCTTGCAGGAAGTTGTGGTAATCGGTTATGGCTCACAAAAGAAAACTACTTTGACAGGTTCTGTTGCTTCGGTAAACGTGAAGGAGCTTTCGCAAAGTCCGAGTGCAAATATTACCAACGCATTAGCCGGACGTTTGCCTGGTCTGACCGTAACCCAGTTTGGAGGAGGTGAGCCTGGTAAGGATGTTGCGAGCTTTGCAGTGCGTGGTTTGTCCTCATATAATTCAGGTGCTCAGGCGCCTATTGTAATTGTGGATGGAGTGGAAAGAAGCCTTTCCAACTTGGATCCAAATGAAATAGAAACATTCTCTATTTTGAAAGATGCTTCTGCCACAGCCGTATATGGTATCAGAGGTGCAAACGGTGTGGTAATTGTTACAACTAAGAGAGGTGTTTCTCAGTCTAAGCCTACAGTCGAATTTAAAGCACAGGTCGGAATGGCAGAGCCTGTATCATATCCGGACTATTTAGGCTCGGCAGATTATGCTCGTTTGTATAATCAGGCTTTGAAAAACGATAATCCGGGATGGGAAGACGATCTTGCCGTACAGTCTAAGCTGTTCTCTGATGAGATGATTGCAAACTGGGCTCGTGCCAAGGGGGATAACACAGACGGATTAGGTTATAATATCGATTTGTTCGATTATGCTTTTCGCCCTGCCATTCAGCAGAATTATACATTGTCATTGCGTGGAGGTAGCGAACGTGCACGTTATTTTGCAATGATTGGTTATTTTAATCAGGATGGAAACTACCGGTATTCTGATTTGAATGATGCATATAGTACAAATGGTGGCTTTAAACGCTATAATTTACGTACGAGTCTGGATATTGATATTACCAAGAATTTTTATGTCAGTGTAAATCTTGGTGGACAGATTACAGATATGAATGAATCGGGTGGTGGATCTGGAAATATTATTTTCACAGCCAATACTACTCCTCCAATTTATCCGGTTGTACTGGAAAGGAATGGACATCCAAGTAATGAAACCTACTATACCGATCATCCTAACGGACTTTTATTTGGTAATAGCCAGTTCACAAAGAATATTTTGGGTGAAATTGCCTATATGGGATATAAGACCACTCATAAAATCAATTTCCAGGGAAACTTTATCATAGGTCATAAACTGGACTTTATCACCAAAGGTTTGAAAGTAGAAGGTATGTTCTCTTATGATATTGAAGAAACACATGCTATCGACCGCTCTATCCCTCGAAAAGTAGCAAACAACGAGGAATATGGTGGATATGCGACTTTCTATCCTTCGGAAGGATTGGGTATTTATGCTACTCCAGACAGAGTCAGATACAGTGGCGCTTATACTCCGGCTATATCTAACTTTACTGTTGACAATACGAAGCAAAATAGTTATTCGGCAAGCATGGCTATTGCCCGCGTGTATATGCAGGCTAAACTGGATTATCAGCGTAGCTTTGGCGGACACAATGTAACGGGAATGTTTACCATGCATCGTTCGCAGCGTACCATTGGTAATGAGGTTGCCTATCGTTATCAGGGATTTGCTGCCAGAGCAACATACGATTATGAGAACAAATACTTGTTCGAGGCCAATGTCGGTATCAATGGTTCTGAAAACTTCAGTAAGGCACATCGTTATGGTGTATTCCCTTCATTCTCTTTAGGATGGGTACCTACTGAAGAAAGTTTTATGGATGGAACAAAAGGCTGGCTGGATCACTTGAAGTTAAGAGGCTCTGTCGGTTGGGTTGGAAATGACCAGGGTATCGGACGTTTCTTGTATGTACAGTATTACAACTCAACGAATGCCAGTTCTTGGAATACCGGTACAAATTATAACCAGTCAATGGGAGGTGGTTTGCAGGAAGGCGACCTGGCTAATCCCGATTTGACTTGGGAACGTGGCATCAAGTACAATGCAGGTATTGATATGAATATGTTTAATAACCGCCTGAATTTGTCAATCGATGCTTTTTATGAAAAGCGCTGGGATATTATCACAAATACAGGAGGTAGTGATGTCGTAGGTATTCCTGATGTATTTGGAAAGACATCTTCTTATGTCAATGCCGGTAAGGTTATCAACCGAGGTTTTGATTTGGAAGTTGGATGGAATGATCGTATAGGACGCCACTTTAACTATTATATCCGTTTTAATGCCGGATTTGCCCGCAATAAGATTCTGGATATGATGGAAATTGACCGTGCTGTACCTTGGATGCAGCGTACAGGACATCGTGTAGGTGAATATTTTGTATACGAGGTTGACCATTTCGTAAAAGACCAGGCTGAGGCTGACAGACTGAATGCCATGAACGACGGTGCGGGTTTCCAGCCTTGGGGTAAGTTGTCGCCGGGTGATGTTGTTTACAAAGATTTGAATAATGATGGGAAAGTAGACGATCAGCATGATATGAAAGCTATGGGTAATCCGAAGACTCCGGAACTTCAGTTTGGTATTCCATTGGGATTATCATATAAAGGCTGGGATTTGAGTATGCTTTTCCAGGGTGCAGCCCTCACTTCATTGCAGTTGAGTGGTCCGGCAGTATGGGATTTCCCTGTAATGGGTGCTCAAGGAAACAATATGGGTAAAGTAAAGAGCATGCATCTGGATTCATGGACACCCGAAAATCCGGACGCATCATATCCGGCTCTTCACTTGGGTAATCATCCTAACAATAAGAATGCTTCCAGCAGTTTGTTCTTGTACGATGCTTCTTACCTTCGTTTGAAGAATATTGAAATAGGATATTCTTTGCCGCAGAAGCTGATACAGAGAGCTCATTTACAGCAGGTACGTTTCTATGTACAAGGTATGAACCTGTTGACATTCGATAAACTTGGAGATGTGAATATGGACCCTGAAACAGGTAATGGAAATGGTTCATGGTATCCTATTCAGCGAATCTATAATTTTGGAGTAAATGTTACATTCTAATTTGAAGAAAGATGAAATTTATTAATTCTATACTTGCTTGTATTACAATAGGAGGTTTGTGTTTACTTACTCCTTCGTGTAGTGATTATCTGGAAAGAGAAGATGATGGAAAGCTTCAGGAGGCGGAAGTCTTTTCCAGATATACCAAGGTAAACGAACTGGTTACACAGTTATATTCGGATATGTATCTGAACAGTTTGGGACTGAATACAATCTATAGCCATAATATTGGAGCTATTTGTGATGAACTTGAAGCTAACAAGGCGGATGCCGATGCTCCTTATAAAATTCTGAATGGTGAATTAAGTGCCGATCCTACATCAATAGGTAGTATTTATGGTGGTTCGGGCTTTGGCTGGTGGTGGACCTTTTACCAGTCTATCCGAAAGGCGAATAAAATCATTTGGGGAGTAGAAGAATATGATACCCCCGATCATCCTTCGTCTCCGGGGTTGTTGAGCAAGCGTATTGGAGAAACGTATTTTTTCAGAGCGTACTATCATTATCTGATTCTTCGCTGGCATGGAGAAATGGTCTATAGTGACCGGTTGTATTCTCTGAATGAGGATCCTGCTACCTATGCAGTACGTGAATCGGTCCATACAAGCGTTGAAAAGATATGCAATGATTTGGATGAGGCTGCCAGCCGGTTACCGGTAAGACAGGAAGGAGAAGAATTTAACCGTATAGACAAAGGTGCTTGTCTGGCATTGAAGGCTATTGTACGCTGGATTGCAGCGCAACCTTTGTATAACGGAGGTTTGAGAGATGCAGAAGGTAATCCTACAGGTGTTTCTCCTTTGGGTGATAACGATACACGTGTCGGTGCTCAGGAATATAAAGAATACAAGCCTGAACGTTGGCAGAATGCATTGAAAGCGGCCGAGGAGTTTATGGAAATAGTAGATATGGGTAGATACTCGCTTTATAAACAGTATGGTGAAAACGACTTTGTATCGAATTCGGGTGATAAAGTCTACAAGCGTCTGGAGGAAATGTTTAGAGATAATACATTCTACAACAACGAAGCTATTCTGACCTTACTGAACAGCAAGGATACCCGCTGGATTCAGGATAATATTCCGGAGTCGTATGGAAGTGGCCAGACAAGAAATCAGCCTACTCAGGAGCAGGTAGACCAGTATGAAGTTATTGATGGCGATTATGGACGCGATATCTATACAGCCTCCAATTACGATGACAAGAATCCTTATGTAAATCGTGATCCACGTTTCTACAGAGATATTGTATACATGGGTGCTGTTTTGATGGGTAAAGAATATAACATAGCCGAAGGTAGTAGTGATGCTGTTGTAAACAGTACGATACGTGATACACGTAGTACGCGTACAGGTTATGCTTTACGTAAATTTATACAGAACGATTGGTCAATAAATGCCAGCATATCCAGCATGCATTTCCCGTTAATCCGCTTGCCGGAACTGATGTTGATTTATGCAGAAGCGTTGAATGAAACAGATGGTGATGTAAATATCATGAAATCTATGCTTAATCAGATTCGCGAGCGCTCCTTTATGAAGCCAGTACCACCTGAGTTTGATACAGACAAGAAAGTACGTCGTGAGTATATTGACCGTGAACGTCGTGTAGAACTGTTCTTTGAGAATAACCGATATTTTACCTTACGCTATAAAGGAGTGATGACTAATCCTATAGAGGAAAGTAAAGAAAGCCAGTATCTGGCAATGCCGGAAGATACCCGTGCTCAGCAGTGGTTTGACGAAAAGAAGAGTCAGTATCCTCAGACACAGCACTACATACATGGCATGCAGCCGGTTCTGGATGAAAATGGAGCAATCAAGGTAGGTGGAAAATCTTATCATATGGAGCGTTTTGAAGGAAAGCAACTGGCTCCGCGACGAGTGACTTATCGTGATTATTTCTTCCCGATCAATTCGAATGAGATTGCAAAGACTCCTTCTCTGAAACAGAATCCGGGATGGTAAAACTATAACCGAAAAACTAATAGATTATGAAATTACTGAAGAATTTTATATTTATCGCTTTGATGGGTACAATGATGGGTGCATGCGATTGGTATAGCGATCCGCTGGAACTGGTGTACCCGGGTACAGACTTAAGTGGTAATAAAGAAGATAATAAAGAATCGGAACTGATAAAAGATGTAGAACAGGTTCTTACTACCAGTTCGGATGAAGTTTGGAAAATAACGAAAGAAGATATAGCCGTTTACCTGTTCTTTAATGTTGAAGAAGGTAAGTATCAAATGAAATCGACGGTAAATCCGAGATTGGTTTCCTATGAATACAAGATGGCGGTGAATGAGGATGAACAGGTTGAGATTTCATTTGTAGGATCGGATTTGAAGTCGGTTTTGGGAGATGAAACTTTCGTTATCTCCAGTGCAAAGGTCAGTAGCATTACCTGTAAAGGAAAAGAGTCGAATTCAGAATATATGTGGAAGCGTGCACCTCGGAAAGAGATGGATGCAATAATGACTGAAGAAGAAAAAATCGATTATCTGCTGGCTTCTGTAGAAGAAGGCGGAGGATGGAAAATTTCTTTGTCGGGAAATACATGTTACTTTATTTTTGATACGGAACAAAAAACTGTTATAACAAAATCAGAACGTGCTCCTCAGAATGTATCCGGAACTTATTCGTTGAGCCAGAACAGTGAAGGGCAGGTTGAACTGACTTTAGTTCAGTCGCACTTTGAAGAGCTTGCTCAGGAGAATGTACTGGTTATCATGAGTACAGATGAAAATACGATTACTTGCAAAGGTAAATCGAATGGCGTTTCATATACCATGACCAAAGCTTCTAAGGCAGAACTGGATAACATCAAATCTCCGGAAGTACGTTTGATTGAAAAAATGTTTGAACTCGGATGGGGATCGGGTGTAATACGTTCTGCTTCCAATGGCGATTTTGTTGCTTATTATTATGTTACGAAGAATGACCATACAGTTCATTTCTTAAGCTATGCCAATCAGAAAGTCAGTCGGGTTAATGCAGTCTTGACTGTTACGGAAGAAGGTGTACTGAGTTTCCAGTCGCCGGTAGGTGTCGGAAATGAATCCTTGCAGGCTATCAAGGTAGGCGATGAAGCAGTAGAATTGACTGGATTGAGTGCATCCAATAAGCTGACAGCAAATGTATCTTATGGAAAAGATAAGACAAGTTTATATAAGATGGCAGACTGGATTAAACTGCCGGGTGGTAGTCAGCCGCAGTTTAAGAATGTACGATGTGTCATGAGCAGTAATTTGCAGGATGAATACAATAAGATACCGGGCTTTGATAATGTTCCTATCTTTGAGTGGAACGGTGACTGGTCTTCTATTGTAATTTACGTGGATAATTATTACTTCATGCTTTATCAGGGAGGCAATATGACTCCGGTCGAGGGAACGGATATTATCCGGTTCAATAAAGATGCAGGATTGGCTGCCGGTTATGGATCAGACATTAATGTAGTTAAGTCTTATTGTCCTAATATTTACACATTCCTGTTCGATGAGGATCATATAATAGTAAGAAGTAACGATACTCCGGAAGCTGGTTTGTATGTATTCAGTATTGTCAGCGATACCTTTATTTATTGGCCGCAACCGGTATTTCAATAATAATTAGTAACCCAAAAAGAAAAAGATATGCGTAAACTATTAATATGTTTGATGGCTTTGGGCTTGTTTGCCACAAGCTCGTGTGTAAATGACGGAGGACAAGTTTTTGGAGAACTTCCCGAAGGAGTAGTTCCTGTCAGTGGTGAGGCACTGGAAGCCAGAGGGGCTACCTATAATAAAGATTTGAATGAATTGAAGATTTCGTGGCGGACTACTCCCGACCCTAAACTTTATAAAGGAGTTGAAGTCTCTTTTCAGGCATTGGGCGGTCAGTCTAAAACCGTAAAAATCATGGCTAATCCTAATTTTGCGAGTTCTTATGATTATTTTACGGTTGTAACCAAGAATCCTGCTACTGTTCAGTACCGTTGTATATGGAATAAGGATGGAGGTGAGGAAGTCAGTGAGTGGGCTTCGGCCGACGACCTGAAGTTAACCAATGTAACATCTTCAGATGTCTTCTTTGATATTGTTCCTCCTACTTTCAAGCTGGTGACAGAAGACAATGTAAGCAGTCAGGTAAGTGAAGCCTATGATAAAATTGTAGGGAAAACAGATGAAGAGAAAAAATCCTACTATACACAGATTTTGCAGTTGGTTTTATCTTCTATCTATAGTTCGACAGTTGATGCCGGACAGCAGCCAGTATCGTGGATTAAATGTATTTTAGGAAAAATGGATTATCCTGGAGCTGTAGCCTACGTATCGGGAGATAGTGAAGGTCCGTTGATGCGATTAAGTTCTGAGTATGTAGGGCAGGTAAGCGATGGCTCTGTTTCGATAGATGATGCGACTTTTGAGATTCGAGGGGTCTTGATACACGAGTTCTCTCATCTGGTTCAGAAAACCGGAGGGGTAGGCAGTAATCAGCCTTCGTGTATAGAAGGAATGGCTGATGCCATACGAAGCGCTTGTTGTGGAGTTACGGACGCCAGTCGTATCAGTACAGCGTTGAATTCTGGCGCATATTATGATGAAAACCGAAAATCTGGTGAAACCCCTTGTCCTTATGTATGGCAGTTGCCTTATGGTACTTCTGGCTATTTTATGAACTGGCTCAGAACATACGATGGTGATTTTCTTCGCAAGTTGACGATTACGATTGAAAAGATGGGTAGCCAGTGGTCTTTGGAGAAAGCTGTTCAGTATATTCTGGGTGAAGATTATAAGATAGAAGATTTATGGAATGAATATATTGAAGATGCGAAAAGTGAGAATGTAGGATAATATAACTATTGTAGTAAATAAAAGAGTCATTCCTGCGTGTGGCAGGAATGACTCTTTGCGTATAATTAACTGTTTATTTTGCCGTTTTTGCCCTTCACGCCCTTCACGGGGACAATTTTTTGCCCGATTTTCGGCGATTTCTCCGTTACTATGCGGCGCAGGGTTCTGTATTCCCTGAATCAGGTGAAGGCTGTGAAGGGCAAAAACGGGTAATTTTTTCAATATATTGGCCGTTTCTCTGCAGGAAAGAAGAGAAACGGCCTTATCTTTTTATTCTTTTTGTACAAAAAATTTTATTTTTTGTACAAAAAACGATTCAAATTTGCCCGTGAATTTCCGAAACGGAAGCGGGTTTGCTTCGAAACAGCCTATTCTTTTTCTCCGTAGCACAGGTCACCGGCATCGCCCAGCCCCGGTACGATATACGAATGTGCATTCAGTTCCGGATCGACGGCAGCACACCATACCGTAGTCTTGTCTTGTGGAAATACTTTCTGCACATGCTCTACTGCCTGTCGGCTGGCAATGACCGATGCAATATGTATGTGTGCAGGTTCACCCTTGGTGAGCAATGCTTTATAGGCGAGCTCCATCGAACCGCCGGTAGCCAGCATCGGGTCTACCAGAATCAGCGTTTTTCCGTCCAGACGTGGAGAAGCGATGTATTCTATATGGATATCAAAATTGTCGGCGTCTATGTATTTGCGATAAGCCGAAACAAAAGCATTCTCAGCGCGGTCGAAATAATTAATGAATCCCCGGTGTAGCGGCAGTCCGGCACGCAGGATAGTAGCGATGACTGGCTGTATGGCAGGCACGTTTTCGGTTGCCATGGCTAAAGGTGTCTGTATCTCCAGCGGTTGGTAAGAAAGGTCACGGCTGATTTCGTATGCCATGATTTCTCCGATACGTTCGATGTTGCGGCGGAAACGCAGGCTGTCACCTTGTATATTTACATCGCGAATCTCTGCCAGATACTGGTTTAGAATACTATTATTCCGGTTCAGTTCTACAATTTTCATAGATTGGTTCTTTTTTTTGATTATTACATGTTTATGCCGCAAATATACGGATAATTCGTGAAATATATCAGATATGAACACGTTGTGTCTTATGAAGATAGAGTCACAGCTTCTGTTGTTATAACCTGTTCGGGAAAAGATTTATCTTCATCTTTCTAACATAAAAGGCCTTAAGCAGCCTGAGTAAGGCCTTTTATGTTTTGAGTAATGATAAATATCCTTTAATATGAGATAATTACCAAAGTAAGGGTTACGGGGGAGTCAGGCTGCTGTTTGCCGCATGAACTAATGTTTCGTGTGTGCATTACTTTGGGGAATTTCGTAAATATACCTGTTGTTTCAGGTGGTAATATTCATAGTTGCAATGTCGAAATGACAGATTTGTTACACAAGTATAAATCTTTAGTTTATTACGGATTTTTTTCTGTAATAACTTCTTTAGTTTAAAAATAAACTACTACTTTTGTATCGCCAAAGACGAGGGGGTCTGAACTCACTGGTCTATTGGACGGTAAAACGGAAAACTAAACATTTGATATAATAACCAAATTAATCATTTGAACAATGGCAAATTTAGATCTTACTAAGTACGGTATCACTGGAACCGTAGAAATCGTACACAATCCTTCTTACGACGTATTGTTCGCTGAAGAAACAAAAGCTGGTCTGGAAGGTTATGAAAAAGGTCAGGTAACTGAACTGGGTGCAGTAAACGTAATGACTGGTATCTACACTGGTCGTTCTCCTAAAGATAAATTCTTGGTAAAAGACGCTACAAGTGAAAACACTGTATGGTGGACTTCTGAAGAATACAAAAACGATAACAAACCTGTTACTACAGAAACTTGGAACGCTTTGAAAGCTTTGGCTGCAAAAGAACTGTCAAACAAGAAACTGTATGTAGTTGATGGTTATTGCGGTGCTAACGAAGCTACTCGTCTGAAAGTTCGTTTCATCATGGAAGTTGCATGGCAGGCTCACTTCGTAACTAACATGTTCATCCGTCCTTCTAAAGAAGAATTGGAATCATTCGAACCTGACTTCGTTGTTTACAACGCTTCTAAAGCTAAAGTTGAAAACTACAAGGAACTGGGTCTGAACTCAGAAACTGCAGTTGTATTCAACTTGACTACTAAGGAACAGGTTATCCTGAACACTTGGTACGGTGGTGAAATGAAGAAAGGTATGTTCTCTATGATGAACTACTTCAACCCGTTGCGTGGTATCGCTTCTATGCACTGTTCTGCTAACACAGACAAGGAAGGCAAGAGCTCAGCTATCTTCTTCGGTCTGTCTGGTACAGGTAAGACAACTTTGTCTACTGACCCGAAACGTCTGTTGATCGGTGATGACGAACACGGATGGGATAACGAAGGTGTATTCAACTACGAAGGTGGTTGCTACGCTAAGGTTATCAACTTGGATAAGGAATCTGAACCGGATATCTACAACGCTATCAAACGTGACGCTTTGTTGGAAAACGTTACTGTAGATGCTAACGGTAAGATTAATTTCGCTGATAAGAGCGTAACTGAAAACACTCGTGTTTCTTATCCTATCTACCACATCAATAACATCGTTAAACCGGTTTCTAAAGGTCCTCACGCAAAACAAGTTATCTTCTTGTCTGCTGATGCATTCGGTGTATTGCCTCCAGTATCTATCTTGAACGAAGAACAGGCTCAGTACTACTTCTTGTCAGGATTTACTGCTAAGTTGGCTGGTACAGAACGTGGTATCACTGAACCGACTCCGACATTCTCAGCTTGCTTCGGTGCTGCTTTCTTGTCATTGCACCCAACTAAATATGCAGAAGAACTGGTTAAGAAGATGAAGATGACTGGTGCTAAGGCTTACTTGGTTAACACTGGTTGGAACGGAACTGGCAAACGTATTTCTATCCGTGATACTCGTGGTATCATCGACGCTATCCTGGATGGTTCTATCGAAAAAGCTCCTACTAAGACTATTCCTTACTTCGACTTCGTTGTTCCGACTGAATTGCCGGGTGTTGATCCGAAGATCTTGGATCCGCGTGACACTTACGATTGCGCTTGCAAGTGGGAAGAAAAAGCTAAAGACTTGGCTGCTCGCTTCATCAAGAACTTCGCTAAGTTCACAGGTAACGAAGCTGGTAAAGCTTTGGTTGCTGCTGGTCCGAAATTGTAATCAGAACTTAACATTACAAGATAATCAGCGTAAGAGGGTACTCGAAAGAGTATCCTCTTATTTTTTTGTTTTTAGCCTGATGATTGTTGCTGATTTTCTTGAGGAAAAAATATTGTAATAGCAGGAAAAGAATTATTTTTATGCGGACTTTAAACGGATGTCTTCAGTAATTTTAGAACTGTTCGTTGGAAAGTTTATAGACGAAACGTTATTGATTGAATAAAAGAATAATGCTTATGAAAAACTTGAAACAAGCAGCTTTGGCTGTATTATTGTTGCCTTTGATGGCTTGTGGCGGCGGAGCACAGCAGCAACAGGCTCCGGCAGAAGCTCCGGCACAGGATAGTGTAAAGAATCAGGTAGTGGAAACAATTATGACACGCCGCAGTATCCGCCAGTATAAGCCGCAGGCGGTAGAACGGGAAAAGATGCAGACCATTGTGGAATGCGGTATCAATGCTCCTAACTCTATGAACCGTCAGGCGTGGGAAGTGCGCGTGGTAGATAATGCTGATTATATCAATGGAGTAACAGAACTGTATAAGAAAGCCAACCCGAAGGCTGCCGAGGACCCGACTTTCAAGAATATGTTCCGCAATGCGCCTACGGTGGTGTTTATCGGTCGTGATACTCAGTCGGAAAGTTCTCCTTTCGATTGCGGACTGCTGGCCGAGAATATGATGATTTCTGCTTGGTCTATGGGTATTGGCAGTTGCTGTCTGGGCACTCCGGCACGCTTTATGAGAAGTCCTGAGGCCGCCGAATACTTGCAGAAACTGGGATTCAGCGAAGGATATGAACTGTTATATTGTATCGGCTTTGGCTATCCGGATGAAACTCCTGCTGCAAAGCCGCGTGACGCAGCAAAAGTAAAGTTTGTAGAATAATATCTGGTATTTAAAAAATAAGGACTCATCGTCAGAACGAATTGTTATCAAACGGTCTGACGATGAGTCCTTTATTACTGTATATAAAGATTGTTTCTTCTATAGCTCGTTATCTTGCGCCCAAGTCATCGTAAGAACTTTGCAGGATGGCTTTGCCCCGTAAGATACGATTCTCGTTAGGAGAGGGAGTTTCCTGTACCGGCCGGTCTGCGTTGAGGTCCATGAGTGTAACTCCGGTACTGTCGGCAAAGGCAAAACCTCCTCCAAATGTCCAGTAAGCAAACGGATAAGTATATTCGCTGCCCAATATATTCCGGCTGAAATTGAATTCGCTGTGATCGATATCCAGTTGGGCAAGCAGAGTAGCTGCCAGGTCACTCTGATTCATGAGCTGTTCGATGACCATAGGTTGCTTGACAGCTCCTCCCAGCCAGAGCATCGGTATGTGATGGATACGTGCGTCATGTCCGTTGCCCTCGGCAGGATAGTAGAATCCATGATCAGGCAGACATATAATAAGCAGATTATTCCATATTGGCGTTTTGCGGATACGTTCTACGAACTCACCCAGGCAATGGTCTGTAAATGCAAAAGCATTGGGCTGCTTTTCTTTCAGTTGATGATAGGGGACTTCGAAAGGTTCATGGCTGCTCAGAGTCAGAAAGGCGGTATGCCAGGGGGAGTCTTTCCGGTCCTTCAGCATCTGGTAGAGGTGATCGAAGGTAATATCATCGTTCACTCCCCACGCATTCTGGTGCTGGCTCATGGGAAAATCGGTATCGGCAGTAAGTTTTTGATAACCACTTTCCAGCAGATAACTTTTCATATTGGTGAAATTAATGTCACCTCCATACAGGAAGTCGGTACGATAGCCTTCTTTTACCAGTTTTCCGGCGATAGAAGGCAAAGTACGGCTCTTGGCTGGTATCTTCATTACCGAAAGGTCTGGAAAGCTCTGGTAGCCGCTAAAGGTACAGATTGTACCTCTGTCGGTACGAAAGCTGTTGGCATAGCAGTTGGTAAACCAGATACCTTCTTTGGACAGACGGTCGATGTTCGGGCTGGCACCTTTTACACCTCCCAGCGATTCTACCATGGTAGCCCCGAACCCTTCCATCAGGATAATCAGAATATCCGGCCGTTTGGTGTTGAGCAGTTCTACGGTATTTTTTCCTTCGGTGGGATATAAGTCATCGAATAATTCTTTCCGATGCGTTTCATCGAAGAAATTGAACTGCTCGGCGTAGTTCTTAGTCTTTCCGGCTGAGGCTATCAGACTGAAAGCCGGATTGACAGCAGAATGATTCAGAAACTCGTCGTTGCAGAAATATACTTGTCCGATATTTGATGTCGACTCACTTACTCCACCTCGGATGATGACAAACAGTACTCCTCCCAGCAGTAAGGTAGCGATACTTCCTGCTATTCTTCGCTGTGCGGGTGGCAGGTGTCGGGGGGTAACCTTGTATAATATCCATGTGAGAAAGCCCGAAAGCAACAGGATAATAAGTACTCTCAGCAAGATGAATCCGGTAGAAACGCTTGCCATGGCGTTTTTGGGGGAGTCCAGATATAAGAAAATGGAAGCATCGAGCTTGAAGTTCCAGAATGGGTAAAGGCACATGTCACCAACAAAGATAAGTGATACCAGCAGACAGATTACGGCGTAGTATCCGGTAAGTATGCTCCGCAACGGAAATTTCTTAAACCAGATGCTGATGAGTACCGCGAGCCATGGAAGAGCTGTAAGGTAACCTGTGGTTGCGGCATCAAGACTCATTCCATGTAGCATGACCTGCAGGTAGCCGATAAACGGAACTGCTCTTCCGGGTGCATCGTTGTAAAGCATGAAGCATGGCTTTTGCAGCATGAAGAACAGTAACATGATAACGAAAAACAGTGCCAGATAGGCGATTCTTTTTTTCATATATTTCTGAGTAAGTTTAATGAA
>NZ_JBBKBJ010000013.1:0-89913 GCF_037890145.1 Phocaeicola sp. HCN-6420 | reverse complement strand
TCAGTAATTTGTATTGTAAAGATAAATTAAGTTGAACTCAAAAATAACGATTTTATTCCGATTGACGGATAAATAATTACTTTTTTAACGTGAATTTCCTGTCATAATCTGTTTACGTTTTGTATGATATTACAAGCTTTGACACTAATATGCGGATGTATGGAAAAGAAATCCGGCGGCTCTCCGGAAAAACATCGAGACGTTTTCTGAAAATTTGTACAAAAGATTTTATTTTTTGTACAAAAAATTATCCAGACATGCAGAGGTTTCCCAAAAAGACGCAGACGACTCATTCTCTACATGCCGGAGAAAATGCATACAGAAGCCGAAAAGGATAGTTACATGTACAGCGTCATGGCAAATCATGCCGAGTCCGGCAGATACCTGCACCCTGATACGAAAAAAGCCCCTTTCGGCAGCGTATTCACTGCGAAAGGAGCTTTTCTTATTTATCTGTAAAGTGGTTTATCAGTTGTTTTCCGGACGAAGTTTACGAACGGTTACGGCTGTCTGCCACATTTCGCTTTCGCGCAACTGACGAAGTTCTTCGTTCAGTTTATCACGATAGTCCGGCTGAGAGTTTGAGTCGATAGAACGCTGTGCTTCGTGGCCTTCGGCAACCGACTTGTACAGCTTTTCGAATACCGGTTTGGTAGCATCGTGGAACGGAGTCATCCAGTCCAATGCACCACGCTGAGCAGTTGTAGAACAGTTAGCGTACATCCAGTCCATACCTTTTGCTGCAAACAGCGGCATCAACGACTGAGTAAGTTCCTCAACTGTTTCGTTGAATGCTTCCGAAGGTGAGTGTCCGTGTTCACGCAATGTTTCATACTGTGCCAGCAGCAAGCCCTGGATTGCACCCATCAATGTACCACGTTCACCTGTCAAATCGGATGTAGCTTCACGCTGGAAGGTTGTTTCGAACAAATAACCTGAGCCGATACCGATACCCAGTGCAATAGTACGTTCGTAAGCCTTGCCGGTAGCATCCTGATAGATAGCGTACGATGAGTTCAAGCCACGTCCTTCGAGGAACATGGTACGCAAAGATGTACCCGAACCTTTAGGAGCAACCATGATAACGTCGACATCTTTGGGAGGAACCACACCGGTACGGTCGTTCCATGTAATGGCAAATCCGTGAGAGAAATACAATGCTTTGCCAGCAGTCAGATGAGGTTTGATGGTAGGCCATACAGAAATAACGGCAGCATCCGACAACAGACACATGATAATAGTACCTCTCTTGCAAGCTTCTTCGATGCTGAACAAGGTTTCGCCCGGTACCCAACCGTCGGCAACAGCTTTTTCGAATGTCTTGCCCTGACGCTGTCCTACAATTACGTTGAAACCATTGTCACGCAGATTCAGGGACTGTCCGGGGCCCTGTACACCATAACCGATGACAGCTATTGTTTCGTTTTTCAATACTTCACGTGCTTTTTCCAAGGGGAACTCATCGCGGATTACTACATTTTCAGTAACGCCGCCAAAATTCATTTGTGCCATAATTACAATCTTTTTATTAAAAAATCAGTTAAATATCACTTTACAACGAGCGACAACTTCCATGCCGTTCTTTTTTATTTCTATATCGTATTCGTTCTCGCCCACCTGTTCGCGATAGAAGCTCAGCTTGTCGCCATAATAGCTTTCGGCAACGTATGCCACTTCGAAGCGGTGAATAGATTTATTGCGGAACATTTCGAGTGGGAACAAATCGAGTGCATGTTCGATGTACTTGATACTATTGACATGACCGTTGAGGTCAATGTCGCTGTACTTCACCAAGTACTCGGAACAAGGAGTCTGCTCTGTCACCTTTACACGGCCGGCTTTGGCTATGGGACAGTCTTTCTTGCAAATATAGTCGGTAATCTTGCCGCCATGCAATGCAAGCAAATCGGCAGGCTTACGAGTTTCCATGCTGATCATTGCCCAGATAGAACGTGCATATCCTATCGGCTTGCCGTCCTGATTCAGGATAGCAAAATTACGGTCGGTAAACAGACGGTACACATTTTCCACCCACGTCTGGATGCTGAACTTCTCGTATGCACGGGGCATTTCCTCCATTTCCACTGCCAGACGTGAAAGCACCCATGTATAATGGTTCTCGTTCAGGGTGGCAATGCCGAAGCCGCGCTCTGCCGCATGAAAGCCAGCACAGTTTAACAGATGGTTACCCAATACGCCCATCGTAAGCTTTTCCATAAAATCTACGTGGAACGGTTCTGCTACAAACTGGTAGGTACTAACTTTATTATCCTCACTCATAACCTTCTTTATTGTTTTTCGTTTTTATATCGTTCTTCCCGATGTGCCAGATATTCGTTTACACGCTCAAAACAACTGGTCGAAATTGCAATTCTTCCTGAGCGGACAAATTGCAGTACGCAGTTCAGGTTTTTCAGTTCCTGGTACAAGCTGGTGATATCGTCGCTCATGCCCGTCATTTCTACCACAGAGAAGGTAGGATTTACTTCTACAATGTGTGCGCCATAGCGACGTACAACTTTCGAAGGTTCTGCCGTCGACTGAAATTCGGGCGTAGAAACTTTATACATGGCCACCTCACGCTGGAAGATTTCCTTGTCGGTAAAGTAGTGTGCCTGTATCACGTCCATTTTCTTTTCTATCTGACGTACCAGTTTCTCTATGATATCAGGGGTAGTCCAGCAAGTAATGGTATACTTATGTACTCCCTTGATGGAAGAGGCAGACACGTTCAGACTTTCGATGTTTATCTGGCGACGTGTAAATACAGCCGTTACCTGATTCAACAAACCGGCAATGTTTTCCGAATGAACGATTATCGTATATAATGTCTTATTATCCATAGTTACTCTTAATTAACAGTCCAACAGCATATAGTTTACGGGACTTCCCGGAGGAGTCATAGGCAATACCTTTCCTTCTTCCACCACACAGGTTTCCAGCAGGAACGGTCCGTCGGTTTCCAGCATCTCACGAATGGCGTCGTTCAACTCGGAACGGTCTATCACTCTGCGAGAAGGAATACCATATGCCGAAGCAATCTGCATGTAGTCGGGGTTCATCATCGGAGTAAATGAATAACGGCGTTTGAAGAACATAGCCTGCCACTGGCGGACATTGCCCAGGAAATTATTATTCATAAGAATAATCTTTACCGGTGCTTTCTGCTCCATCACTGTTCCCAACTCCTGCATGGTCATCTGCAAACCTCCGTCGCCCATAAAGGCACAGACTGTACGTTCGGGACATCCGAAGGTGGCACCGATAGCTGCCGGCAAGCAGAAGCCCATCGTACCCATACCGCCCGACGTTACAACACTGCGGTTCTTCGTGAATTTGAAATAGCGACAAGCTAACATCTGGTTCTGACCGACATCGGTAACCAGTATCGCTTCATTTTTGGTTGCCTCGCTCACTGCGTGAACCACCTCGCCCATGTTCAACGGTCCCTCTGCAGGAAATACTTCCGGTTTTATGACTTGGGTATATTCTGTTTCCTCATATGGTTGGAAACTGGCAATCCATTCGGTATGTTTCTGAGGTTTTATCCGTTCGGTCAGCGCAGACAATGTACGCTTGCAGTTGCCAAGCACAGGTACATCTACAGGTACATTCTTACCAATTTCAGAAGGATCGATATCCAAATGAATGACTTTCGCCTGACGGGCATAAGTAGATAAATCGCCTGTCACACGGTCGTCGAAACGCATTCCTACTGCAATAAGCACATCACATTCGTTGGTCTTGACGTTCGGACCAAGATTCCCGTGCATACCCAGCATACCTTTGTTCAGGGGATGACCGGAAGGAAGTGCCGAAAGTCCCAGCAAAGTACATCCACAAGGCATATCAGCCTTTTCGACAAACTTACGCAATTCTTCCTGTGCGCCGCCCAGTTCTACGCCCTGTCCGACCAATACCAAGGGACGTTGAGCATTGTTTATCAGTTCTGCCGCCTTGTCTACTTCGTCCATATCCGTTTCCGGATCGGGATCATAACTGCGGATAAAATCAACGTCTACCGGTTCGTAATCGGTCATTTCAACTTGCGCATTCTTTGCAAAGTCGAGAACCACCGGTCCGGGACGTCCGCTTCGTGCGATATAAAAGGCACGTGAAACCGCCCATGCTACGTCGTCCGCACGGCGTATCTGATAACTCCATTTCGAAATTGGTTGTGTAATGCCTACCAGGTCTACTTCCTGAAAGGCATCTGTACCCAACAATCCGGCACCTACCTGCCCTGCTATGACAACAATAGGCGTACTGTCTATCATAGCATCGGCTATTCCTGTAATGGTATTCGTAGCTCCCGGACCACTTGTTACCAGACAAACTCCAACTTCTCCCGACACACGGGCAAAACCTTGAGCTGCATGTGCAGCCCCTTGTTCGTGACGAACCAGTATATGGTTCAATTTATCTCTATGATCGTATAAGGCATCGAATACAGGCATGATAGCTCCTCCCGGATAACCGAAAAGAGTCTTTACTCCTTCATGCTCTAATGAACGCATCAATGCTTCCGATCCCGTAATTCTTTCTTTAGCCATAAATCAAAATGAAGAATAATGGTTTTATACAATTCTTACTCCACCCTTGTCGGCTGAGCTTACCATGCTGGCATAAGCCTTCAAGGCTTTAGAAACCTGACGGTTACGAGTTACAGGCGTCATCGGACGTGCTGCCAGCTCTTCATCAGTGAGTTTTACATTTATCGTACGGTTGGGTATATCAATCTCAATGATATCTCCGTCTACTATCTTACCGATATTTCCACCGGCTGCTGCTTCGGGAGAAATATGTCCGATACTCAGACCGGAAGTTCCTCCACTAAACCGGCCATCTGTAATCAAAGCGCATTCTTTTCCCAAATGTTTCGACTTGATGTATGAAGTCGGATAAAGCATTTCCTGCATACCCGGCCCGCCCTTCGGACCTTCGTGAGTAATGACTACCACGTCGCCACTCACAACCTTACCTCCAAGAATTCCTTCACACGCTGATTCCTGTGAATCGAATACTTTGGCCGGGCCTGAGAACTTCCAGATACTTTCGTCTACTCCGGCGGTTTTCACCACACAACCATCCTGGGCAATATTACCTTTCAGCACAGCCAGTCCACCGTCTTTGCTGTAAGCATGTTGCAAATCGCGGATGCAACCAGTAGCACGGTCTGTATCAAGTTCTTTATACGTATTGTTCTGAGAACCCAGCTGGATGTTGAATTTACCGCCCGGTGCACTTGTATAAATACGAATAGCCTCAGCATCTACATCCGCTTTGCAGACATTGTACTTGGCAATTGCCTCTCCAAGTGTAGTACCGTCTACACGATGTACGGTAGTATCGAGCAGCCCGCCTTTGGCAAGTTCGCCTAAAATATTAAGAATACCGCCTGCACGATTGACATCCTGAATATGATATTTCTGGGTATTGGGGGCAACTTTGCACAAACAAGGTACACGGCGTGACAACATATCGATGTCATCCATTTTAAAATCGACTTCTGCTTCGTGTGCAATCGCCAGCAAATGCAATACAGTATTAGTAGAACCTCCCATTGCAATATCCAGTGTCATGGCATTCAAGAAGGCCTGACGCGTAGCGATACTGCGCGGCAATACGCTGTCATCACCTTCTTCATAATATTTATATGCATTTTTCACGATCAGTTCGGCAGCATCCCGGAACAAACGTTTACGGTTTTCGTGAGTTGCAACAATTGTTCCGTTTCCCGGCAGGGCCAATCCGATAGCTTCATTCAGGCAGTTCATGGAATTGGCGGTGAACATTCCGGAACAGCTACCGCATCCGGGACAAGCATGACACTCAATCTCAGCCACATCCTCATCGCTGACAGTAGGATCGGCCGACTTAATCATGGCATCAATCAAATCAAGATGCATACCGCCCCATTCTCCTGCTTCCATCGGACCACCGGAAACAAATACAGTCGGGATATTCAATCGCATGGCAGCCATGAGCATTCCCGGAGTTATCTTATCGCAATTCGAAATACAGACCATCGCATCTGCCTTATGTGCATTCACCATATACTCCACGCTATCGGCTATAATGTCGCGGGAAGGCAAAGAATACAACATTCCATCATGCCCCATTGCAATACCGTCATCTATGGCAATAGTATTAAATTCAGCGGCAAAGCATCCTAATTTCTCGATTTCTGCTTTTACCTGCTGGCCTATTTCATGTAAATGCGTATGCCCCGGGACAAACTGCGTAAATGAATTTACGATAGCAATAATGGGCTTCCCAAACATTTCCTTCTTCATACCGTTGGCTACCCATAAGGCTCTTGCTCCTGCCATACGGCGACCTTCGGTACTCATCGAACTGCGTAACTGATGTTTCATTACATTTATCTCCTTTTCATTAAGTAAAAAGCCTTTCTCAACACTGGCGAGAAAGGCTTCTATACATATTTCTTTATGTGAACTATATACACGAAAACTTTACTCACCTCTTGGTTCTTTTACCACGACGCGAATAATATGCAGGACTGCCAGGTTAATTCGTATATCAGTTATCACTTTCATGTTATCTTGCTTTGTTTTACATCTGCAAAGGTAAAGGCTTTTTCGAAACAAACAAATAAAATGAAAGATTTTTTCGACGAAAAATAATTATTAGTAAGTTCCAAGGCGAATTTTATATCCAAATTCTTTTTATAGAGCCCTTATCATCACTTTTGTTTTAAAAAGAGTAAGCAGAAAAGAAGAAACCTCCTCATTTCAATAAATCATTTTTTATTTGTACCTTTGGCGAAAATTCATTCATTTAAAACTATTATAAAAAAGAGTATGGAAAACAAATACATCACCGTAGCATACCGATTGTATGCTATTGCTGACGGTAACAAAGAATTGCTGGAAGAAGCAACTGTAGAACATCCGTTCCAGTTTATTTCAGGTATCGGATATACACTCGATAAATTTGAAAAAGAAATCACAGCACTGAGTAAAGGAGACAACTTCAACTTTACAATTCCTTGTGCAGAAGCATACGGAGAGCGCAATGAAGATAATGTTCGTCAGGTTTCTAAATCTATGTTCTGTGATCCTGACGGCAACTTCGACAGCGAAAACATCTTCCCGGGTAACATCATCATGCTGAATGATGCAGAAGGACATCAGTTCTATGCGAATGTAGGTGAAGTAACAGAAGATAAAGTTGTACTTGATCTTAACCATCCTCATGCAGGAAAGGACCTGATCTTTGAAGGAACTGTTACAGAAATGCGTCCGGCTACCAATAAAGAAATAGAAGGAATGGTAAACATGATGAGCGGAGAAGGATGTGGTTGCGGATGTGACAGCTGCGGTGGAGGCTGCGGCGACCACGAGCATCATCACCACGACGACGGATGTTGCGGAGGTGGATGCGGACATTGTCATTAATAAATTCAGTCCATATCACGAAAAGTACAATGTCGATGTTATCGTACATTGTACTTTTCATAAACATTTTTCCATTATGATACTTATCGCCGATAGCGGATCGACAAAAACAGATTGGTGCTACGGTACAGAAATAGCTAATTGCAAAATTGTTCAGACGGAAGGAATCAATCCATTCCATCAGCCGGAAGAAAAAATACAATCTATCATTTATAATGAACTTCTTCCACAACTTGAAACTCCAATCCAACGTTGCACAGCTATTTATTTTTATGGTGCCGGATGTTTACCACCAAAGACTGAAAGCATTACGCGGGTATTACAAAATACGTTTCCAGAAGCTGATATTTTTATAGAAACAGACTTGCTGGGAGCTGCACGCGCCTTATGTAAAAATGAGGCAGGAATAGCCTGTATCCTCGGAACGGGTTCCAACTCATGCCTATATGATGGAAAGACAATCATACAGAACATTCCCCCGTTAGGATATATTTTAGGAGATGAAGGTAGCGGGGCTTACTTAGGAAAACGTTTTATCAGTGACTGCCTGAAGGGACAATTGCCTGAAATATTACGGGACGGTCTACAGGAAAAGTTCAACCTTACTATTCCTGAGATATTGGATAAAGTCTATCGACAGCCACAAGCCAACCGTTTTCTTGCTTCTTTTACACCTTATATATATGAGCATAGAAGAATGACACAGGTACATGCTTTTCTATTAGACTGTTTCGGAGAGTTCTTCCGCCGCAATGTCCTGATGTATCCGCAAATATTTCCGGTTTCTTTTGTCGGCTCCATTGCATGGTACTTTCACGAAGAACTGGAAGAGTCTGCACATTCTTTTAATATACCACTTGGAATTTTTATAAAGAATCCTATAGACGAGTTGACTCGTTATCACTTTCAATTATCAGAATATTGATAAAATAAAAAAGGGAATCTTCCCAGACTCCCAATCTTCATTAACCTTAAATCTAATACCATGAAAAACACAATGCAAAGATAGAGATTATATGTTATACAACACAATAAAAACAATAATAATCACATCCTGCTAACCTTTTTTAACATTAAAAAGCTTCTATACTAAAGAAATTGAGCACCTAATTTGTTTATTATAGAAACAAGTTCTATCTTCGTTTAATTTTTCTCCCGCCGAGAAGAATAAAGGGTTACAATTTTTTAAGCATAAAAACTATTTATCAACATTATGGAGAACTATTCAGCGCGGTACAATAGTCTAATAAAGACTTGCGTTCTGCTAGGGGAGCTATGCATTTGCAGCAGTTTATTCTATGTATTCTACTTATGGGCACAATTTTCAGGAAGGCATGCAGAATTGGTAGCAAGTCTTCCACAAGTTCTGATTATTATTACTTTATGCTATTTAGTATGCAGCATCCACGGAGGAATTATACTACATTTACGTAAAGTATATCCTTATCAAATAGTCATGCGTGTATTTCGTAATGTCTTTTATTTTTCTATACTAACCGGCACCTTATTGAGTATTGGAAAGTTCATGAATATATATACCATGTTTTTTCCTGCTTACATATCAGCATTGTTTCTTGTGCTAAGCATTTACCGATTAACGTTTCGCGATATGATTAAACGCCTTCGAACACTCGGTAAAAACTTGCGCTACATCGTTTTAGTTGGAAGTACCTCTAACAATATTGAATTATATCATGAATTAACAGACGACCCTTCTACCGGATCAAAAGTTGAAGGATATTTCGATGACGAACCCAATCCTCAAATGCCAGAACAATGCAATTATCTTGGACGTCCTGGAGAGGTACAAGCCTACCTGAAAGCACATCCATACATTCACTACCTGTTTTGCTGTCTACCTTCACGCCGTAGTAATATTATAGTACCCATCATCAATTATTGTGAAAATAACCTAGTGCATTTTTACAGTGTTCCCAATCTACATAATTACTTACATAACAGAGTATACTTTAACATGCTGGGAGACGTTCCTTATCTTAGTCTACGTACCGACCCATTAAGTCGTCCTGAGAATAAGATTCTGAAACGTACATTCGACATTGTTTTCTCCCTGTTGTTCTTGTGCACGCTGTTCCCGATTATCTTAATCATTGTTACTATCGTAACCAAACTGACTATGCCAGGTCCAATCTTCTTCCGACAGAAACGCAACGGGCTGAATGATAAAGAATTTTATTGCTATAAGTTCCGTTCGATGAAAGTCAACAAGGAGGCAGATACTTTGCAGGCAACCAAAGACGATCCCCGCAAAACCCGCTGGGGAAATATCATGCGAAAGACAAACATCGACGAGCTGCCCCAGTTTATCAATGTTCTGCTTGGCGATATGAGTATAGTAGGACCACGTCCTCACATGCTGAAGCATACGGAAGAATATTCCAAACTGATAAACAAATACATGGTACGCCACTTTGTCAAACCCGGCATTACAGGATGGAGCCAGGTAACCGGCTACCGAGGTGAAACAAAGGAGCTGAAAGATATGGAAGGACGTGTAATTGGCGACATCTGGTACATTGAACACTGGAGTTTCTGGCTGGATATTTACATCATCTACAAGACCGTCAGAAATGTAATCCATGGTGAGAAAAATGCTTATTAACTTAATATAGCGATGCAATAACGGCAGAGATTATCTGAGAAAAAGATATTCTCTGCCGTTGTTTTTATTCGGTTACAACCATTTGGAAACCCTCTCTTCTGTCAGTTTCCACAGCTCTTTTGCCTGTCGGTGATGAAGATACTTATCCGACAAAGGCTTAGGGTGACAACTGACATTCAGTGTCCCGCTCCGCTTACCTGCTTCTTCGTCCAGCAACAGGCTGACGGCTGTAGCAGCTCCTTGACGAGGCGTACGGATAAAGGGTCGGAAAAGAATATCCGTCAAAGGATCGAACCACATGTGCATGGTGATAATGTCCGTCGATACAATACCCGGATCGGCAGCATTGACTACGATTCCCCGCTCCCTGACACGAGCTGCCAGTTCCAGCGTAAAGAGAGTCAGAGCCAGTTTCGTATTACTATAAATAGGGATACGCCAGAAACCACCTTTTCTGCCGTGCTGAAAAAAATCAGGAAAATCCAGCCTGCCGACGGCATACGTACAGGAAACCATATTCACAATACGGCTCCCCGCTTCCATCAGCGGCAAAAGCTTGCGCGTCAACAGATAGGGTCCAACATAATTCACGCTGACGGTTCGTTCTAACCCGTCTTCCGTAATATGAAGTCCCGTTTCCATCGTTCCCGCATTATTCATCAGCAAGGTAATCTGTTCACCCCGTTCCACCATCTTCCGGGCGAAAGATGCGACCGAAGTCAGTGAAGCCAGATCGACAAACTGCACCTCTATATCCGCATTACCTGTTTCCGACATAAGCAGATTCCGTTTTTCCTCTGCCCGCGACAGATTACAACACGCCATTATCACCTTATAACCAGCCGATGCTACCGCACGAGTTATCTCTGTACCCATACCTCCATCGGCACCCGTTATCACCGCCAGTTTCTTTTCCATCTTATCCCTTGCTTTCTATACGTTCGATTTCCTTTTTAATACAAGGAGGAAGCTCCTCTTTCAGACGTTGATGGCACGCCATATCAATGGTATACATGCGGGCAATACAATAGTTGCTGTGCTTGCAGCTACAGCGCGCATTTTCTTCCTCACGCATACGATTTACAAAACCCGGCTCGTTGAGTAACGCACGCCCCATTTGTACAGCCTCGAATCCATCGTTCAAGACCTCATCGATTTTTTCACGGGCAACCAGTCCGCCCACATACACCAGCGGCATATCCAGTGCCTTCCGGAACTTCAATGCATCTTCCAGAAAATAAGCCTCGCGGAAAGGCACAGCAGGTATCATCCACTTTCCTACCAGACGTACGCCATACTTCAGCCACCAGCAGGTCATGTAGTGCGTCATGGTACGGATTGGCATTTCTCCTCTCATCACATACATCGGAGCCTTGCTCACGAAACCTCCGCTCAAAACCAGCGCATGAGCACCTGACTGCTGCAACCGATGTGCCACCTGCAGCGATTCTTCCAGTTCCATGCCTCCCCGAAATCCGTCGCGCATGTTCATCTTTACCAATACTGCCATGTCTGTTCCTGCCGCTTTCATCACCTCCTCCATCACCATGTCCATAAACTTCATCCGGTTTTCCAGCGAACCGCCAAACTGATCCTTACGGTGATTGGTAGCAGGAGAAAGAAACTGACTGATAAGATAACCGTGTCCGGCATGAATTTCCACGGCATCGAATCCGGATTCACGTGCCAGACGGACGGCTTGTCCGTATGCCCGTGCCATTTCGGGCAATTCGTCCGCACGAAGTCCCCGCACAAAGGTAGGCGAATAAAGATTGAATCCGCTGCTCGCCCCTACGGGCAGACAGCCACAGATACTCTTGTGCGACATGTTGCCGCAATGTCCTAACTGGATACTTGCCGCTGCTCCCTCCGCATGGACAGCATCTGTCAGCCGACGCAAACCGGGTACAATCTCCGGACGCATCCACAACTGGCGGTCGAACGACAAGCCGCTTCGGGTAACTGCCGCATAAGCGACCGTCGTCATGCCAACGCCACCTGCAGCCACCGAGCGATGATACTCGAGCAACTGCTCGGAAGGTTTGTTGCCGGGGCACATACTTTCGAAAGCCGCCGAACGGATGGTACGGTTACGCAATGTCAGCGGTCCCAGTCGGACCGGAGTAAATAGTTTTGAATCCATAATAATCAGTTAAAAAGTTAACACTGCAAGCAATCCGGCCTTATCTTTTCCATAGAAAAGCCGCTCACTTGCCACGCCCGGAAAAGATACATCCGGCAGCGTTCTAATATATATAAGGTATAATACGTTTTCTGTTTCCAACTGCCTTCTCGCCAAATTCCTCGCAGTAACGCTTGTAAATGGCATCGGCACGCGGCACCAGGTTGGCAGCCGTCCACCAGACAAACACCCATGCGGCAGGCGAACCTGTCAGCAGAGCGAAGCCAATCCATTCTATCAACTCACCCAGATAATTGGCAGAAGTCACATAGCGGTAAAAGCCTTTCTGCGGCAAATAATGTTTCGTATCGCCGGGTTTACGAAGGTGACGGATGACATAATCGGAATGCAGGTTGATTCCCATTCCAAGTACAAACAATGCCAAACCAATCCATGGCAGAGAATGCATCCAGAACTCACTGCCGTCCGCATACAAGCCATCGAGAGGATAACGGAACAGACTTGCCGTAAGCAACATGCCATTCAGTATATTAAATACTACTCCCATGGCAACAATGGCAACCGGCATACGACTTTTGCCTCTCATTAACAACGGGAAAACAAACGAACGCTGAAAATAATGCAACAAAAACAAAAAGGCAAATGCAGCCTGTGGAGCCCATATCCCCACTCCACTGCACACCCACCCGTACAGCATGACAATAAATGCCGGTACTTCCATCAACATCCAGGCTAACTTGTTGGGAAGAGAAACTCCCCACGAGGTTGTCCGGAACATACCATATCCTGCCTTTACAAAATAAAGCGCTACAAAAACTACCACACCAGCTACCGACATGGCATATAAAAGGAATTGATACGTTTCATGACTCATAAGCTCCAATTTTATGAAAACAACCAAAATTACAAAAAAACAAGACAACTCAAGTAGTACGAAAACCATAAAAAATCCCCTTTTTCTCCTATTATCCTCTTCGTAAATCATACGATACAAATAAGGTAAAAAGAGAAAAAGGGGAAAAGCTGCCTGTCATTCCACCAGAGCGTCAATATGTTTCCGGAAAAACGTCAGCAGAAAAAAAATTTTTTTGTACAAATTCTCAGAAAATTTGTACAAAAAATCCTGTACGTATCAGCACGCCTTGAAACTCATGTCCAGACCTTTTACAGAATGCGTCAGGGCACCTACCGAAATGAAGTCGACACCGCACTCGGCATAGTCGCGCAACGTATCAAACGTGATACCGCCCGATGATTCAAGCTCTACACGTCCGTTCACCATTTCTACCGCCTTACGAGTATCTGCCGGCGTAAAGTTATCAAGCATGATACGGTCTACACCACCCAAATCGAGCACCTGCTGCAATTCATCAAAGTTGCGTACTTCGATTTCTATCTTCAAGTCCTTGCCTTTTGCCTTACAGTATTCACGTGCACGGGTGATAGCCTTGTCAATGCCCCCGGCAAAATCGACATGATTGTCTTTCAGCAGAATCATATCGAACAGACCGATACGGTGATTTACGCCGCCGCCAATCTTAACTGCCATCTTTTCGAGCACACGCATACCCGGAGTTGTTTTACGGGTATCGAGTACGCGAGTCTTGGTTCCCTTCAGACGCTCTACGTAACGGTGTGTCATGGTAGCGATACCACTCATACGCTGCATGATGTTCAGCATCAGGCGTTCAGTCTGAAGCAAAGACTGCACTTTACCTTCTACGACCATTGCTACGTCGCCCGGCTTTACGTGTGCGCCATCGTTAATGAAAACCTCCACCTTCAGTTCCGGGTCGAAACGGCGGAAAACTTCCTTTGCCACCTCGATGCCGGCAAGAATACCTTCTTCCTTAATCAAGAGTTTCGATTTTCCCATAGCATCGGCAGGAATACACGACAAGGTGGTATGGTCGCCGTCACCAATATCTTCTGCAAACGACAAATCAATCAGACGATCGATTAAATCCTTAACTACTTTTTCGTCCATCTTTATTTATGATTTTAAATATGTTTTCTTACTGGCAAAGGTAAGGATAATCCTTATCTTTGCAAAAAGATTAAATTAAAACAAGACAGAAAATGAAATTTACGTTACTTGTTGTCGGACGGACAGTAGAAAAACATTACATCACCGCCATAAACGATTACGCAGAGCGTACGAAACATTATATCTCTTTCGACATAGAAGTCATCCCAGAGCTCAAGAATACCAAAAGCCTGAGCATGGAACAGCAAAAAGAAAAAGAAGGAGAACTGATTCTGAAAGCCTTACAACCGGGCGACGTACCCGTTTTGCTTGATGAACACGGCAAGGAATTCCGCTCCGTCGAATTTGCCTCATGGATAGAACGCAAGATGCATACGGTAAGCAAACGGCTGGTATTCATCATCGGAGGCCCCTACGGATTTTCGCCTGCCGTATATGCCGCTGCTCAGGAAAAGATATCTTTGTCGAAAATGACCTTCTCACATCAGATGATCCGGCTGATATTTGTAGAACAACTTTATCGTGCCATGACAATTCTGAACAACGGTCCGTACCATCACGAATAAAAAAATATCGCACAAACGGCAAGTCTTTCATTCAGGCTTGCTGTTCGTGCGGCAATATTATCTTTCCAACAACCGGACAGCAGGCCTTTTCATTTGCCTGATCAGGGTCTTGGTTTCAGCATCTACCCGATACGATTCAGTTATTTTCTGCAACGTTTTATTGTATGTAAAGTCGTCCAGCGTATTCTGTTTCAAATAATTCATGGTAAGCTCAGGAAATTTTACAAAGCAAACCGACAATGCCCATGCTACGGCCATCTTTACATAATATCCGTCGTGCCGGATAGTATCATATTCTTTCAGTAGTTGTCCGATATGCTCCTCGTCGATGAAAAGCTGCATACTCATCACTACCCCGAAGCGAATCTCGTATTCTCCCTGTGCATGCATCCAGTCTACCAGGTAGTTCCACAAGCGGTCTTTATTGTCGCTTATAAACTTTTTTCCTCCCCCGAACTTAAATGTATCACACACCGACCAGCTGTTTATAATCCATACAAAGCAAGTTACACGATGTAAATAGTATTCCACATCATCATCGGGCTTGATACATCCCAACACCATTCCCTGTAACATACGCTCTTCCATATAAAACGTATCGGCCGTAAGCAGATATTCTTCCCAGTTTGTATGGGAAATCTGTACTGCAAGTTTACGAAGTTCAGGAATTCTGATTCCTAAAACATGCTCTACACCGGGATTTAAACTTTCGGCAAATGCTCTATTTGCTCCCTCCGCCAGACGTAACAAATGTTCTTTGATTGTCAGGTCGTCTAATCGGTATTCTTCCATTTCTATATACCATTAAAAACAAATTTTCCGCAAAGTTAAAAACAACTGTACCTACTACTAGGTATTTAACAACTTTTTTTACCAACTAATGGGTATTGATGCCCCAAAGCAGGTATTCTACCTTTGCCTTTGTTAAAAATAAACAAAAGGAAAGAACAAATGAAAAGTAAAATGTTTCTATTTTCACTTTGTTTCGCAGCAGTAAGCACGCATGCTTCTGCAGTAAACGAAGTTGAAAAAGCATGCGGCAACAACGGCAGCACGGTAAAGGAATCGAGAACCCAAAAGCGTTCCATTCTGAAAACCGAGAAAGACAGTAAAGGGTTAACCATTGGAGGATATGGAGAGGCTGTATACAGTCATAACTTTTACTCCGACAAATATATCCGCTACACAGCCAAAGACCCGAGCGTTTACAAAGGGCAATCGCACGGACGCTTCGACTTACCTCATGTGGTACTTTTTCTGAATTATAATTTCGGACACGGATGGACAATGGGTAGTGAGATAGAATTTGAACATGGAGGAACCGAAAGTGCTGTCGAAATAGAAGAAGAGGAAGCGGGTGAATACGAAAGTGAAGTGGAACGTGGCGGAGAAGTAGCACTGGAACAGTTCTGGATCCAGAAGTCTATTTGCCCGGAGTTCAATATCAGGCTGGGACACATTATCGTTCCGGTGGGAGGAACAAACCAGCATCATCTGCCGACTGAGTTTTTCGGAGTTTATCGCCCTGAGGGAGAAAATACCATCCTCCCCTGTACTTGGCATGAAACAGGCATCAGCTTGTGGGGACAGGCTGGCAACTGGCGCTATGAAGTATTACTGATTCCGGGACTGGATTCTGACCGCTTTAATCGCCTGAACTGGATACAAGGCGGTGCCGGCAGCCCGTACGAATTCAAAATAGGCAATTCTGTAGCCGGAGCTTTCCGCATAGACAACTATTCTGTCAAGGGACTGCGCTTGTCTGTCAGCGGCTATGCTGGTAATTCATTCAACAATTCACTGAACGACTACAAGGACAGCGAAAAGTATAAAGACATAAAAGGTACAGTCTTGATTGGTGCCTTCGACTTTAATTACAACGACCATAACTGGATTGTCCGTGGCAATTTCGATTACGGCCATCTGAGTGATGCCGACAAGATTACAGAGGTCAACAAAAAGATGAGCAATAACTCCCCTTCACCTCAGCAGAACGTGGCCGAAGCTGCCATTGCTGCCGGTTTTGAAGCAGGCTACAATGTTTTCTCCCAAATCAGGAAACTAAACGAAAAAGGGCAGAAACTGTATGTCTTTGGGCGCTACGACTATTACGATTCCATGTATAAAACCAGCACTCCTATTTACAGATTCTGCGGACGTAACCGCCTTGCTGCCGGACTGAACTACTATCCTATTCATGATATCGTCATTAAAGGAGAATACTCCATCGGACTGATGCGAAATCCTTATAATAATGAACCGTCCGTATCGGTAGGAGTAGCCTATGCAGGACTATTCACTAAATAAATTCAAGCGAAACAAGTATTTAAATAATATCAACAAAAAAATCAATAGACATGAACAAGTTTTTTAAATTACCTCTTTGCCTGGTCATGACTGCCATGATGGGCACTGCTATGATTTCGTGTAGCGACAACAACAGTGGGAACAACAATTCCAACGGACTTTCGGATGAAGAACAAACTCTGAAAGAAGTTATCATTCCCTATGTAGACAATACAATTATCGCCACGTACAAAGCAATGGCAGACGAAGCCATATTAATGAGTGACGCTTGTACGAAAGCAAAGGAAACCTATCTGAATGGAGATAAGAAAAAGGCTACAGAGTATGTAGCCGAAGCATGTGAGCACTGGACCGAATCACGAAAAGCATGGGAATTGAGCGAAGCTTTTCTATTTGGTGCGGCAGGAGATTATAACATCGACCCACATATTGACTCGTGGCCTCTTGATCAGGTTGCTCTGGATAATCTGCTGAATAACCAGAAGATGATGGATGCCATAGGAACCGGCGACTTTGATTACATCACAAGCAATCTGGGATATGGGCTTCTGGGCTATCATGCACTGGAATATATCTTGTTCCAACTGACTGATGACTCTCATCGCGAGCCAAGAAACTTCGAAAAGACATACAACTACAGCGGACAAGTAGTAAATATAACCAACAATCACATGATTTACATGGCAGGAGTAGCTCAGGATTTGCGCAACCAGTGTATTCGGCTGGAAGCATCTTGGGCAGGAATAGGTAACGTTACGACACAAAAACAGGAGATTCTTGCAGATACGGAACAGGAGCCGACCTTCGATTACGGTACAAGCATGAAGACAGCCGGACAGGGAGGAAGCAAATATACCAGCTATACCGTCGCTGCACAAGAATTGATTCAAGGATGTATCGACATCGTAGATGA
The DNA here is from genome assembly GCF_037890145.1 of Phocaeicola sp. HCN-6420. NCBI lineage: Bacteria > Pseudomonadati > Bacteroidota > Bacteroidia > Bacteroidales > Bacteroidaceae > Phocaeicola > Phocaeicola sp. HCN-6420. The sequence continues at coordinate 71,953 of NZ_JBBKBJ010000013.1, read as the reverse complement.
GGTTTGTACGCAGAAAATCGGCCGCCCTAACTCAGGTCAGACAGCCGACGACAAGAATTATATCGAATCTCCCTACGCATTAAATTCGGTTGTCGATTTTACAGACAATATTAAAAGCGTAAAAAATGCATACGAGGGCATCGGATACGACGGAAAAAACAACTCGACTTCTGTCAGTGCTTACATTGCTACCGTCGACCCGACTACTGATACAGAAGTAAAGACCTTGATCGACGAATCTATTACCAAGATACAGGCCATACCGGAACCTTTTGCCAAAAACGCAACTGGAGCACAAGCCAATGCAGCCATCGAATCATTAACTAAATTGTCGGCTGCACTAAACAAGGCAAACAAAGCTCTTTTAAAATAATCAGGAGAATTTCTCTTTAAAAACAGCCCAACAGTTCAAGACAACCATCTCGGAACAAAAAGTTATTTCCATATAGAACCGACTGATCCAAGATGGCTGTTGCAACTGGAAAGCGATCTACATTTACTGCAATATGAAGACAAAATTTTTTCATCTGATACATTCTTTATGCATTATCAGTGTCCTGACAGCATGCAGCGACAATGAGAATCAGACTACAACACCAGATTCCCCTGGCAATAGCGAAAAGCCGGAATGGTACTATGCCGGAGGACAATTAGGAACCTCCTATCTTACCACCTCGAATGCTTTCGAACAGCCGACCGAACCTGTCGAATCAAGCGAAGAAATGAGCCAGCGGTTTAAGAATGGAGAGCAACTGTTTGAAAAAATGTATATGAACAATCACTCCGGAGTTCGCAAAGGACTGGGCCCGGCTTATGTACGGAGTTCATGTATTCATTGCCATCCCGGCTACGGACATGGTAAGCGTAATGCCTCAGGTGCCTTTCAAACGACAACAATCGGGAACGGATGTCTGCTGGTTGTCTACAATCCTGATACCGATGGATATGTAAGCTGGCTGACCGGAATGCCACAGGGACATGCCACCCAACCCTTCAAAGCCCCGCTGGACGAAAGCAAAGTCATTATCGAATGGAAAAAATATACCGACGAGTGGGGAAACAAGTTTCCCGATGGTGAGAGTTACGATTTGGAATATCCTGAGGTGACTCTCGCTCCAGACGCAGTCTATGCCAAAAACAAAGGTATCATCAGCAGTCTGGGTAATTATAAAGTCCTGCTGGAATCTACTATCGGCATTTATGGTACCGGCCTGCTGGATGCCATCGCAGATGAAGACTTGAAAGCGCAATATGCCAAAGAAGAGAAAGACGGCTACATGAAAAATGGCTTGAACGAGGCATTCTTCAAAAATGGAGAATGGGTAAAGCAATACAGCAACACCAAGGTTACAGATGTCAATCCGGACTTTGCCGACAAAGGAGAGCTCCATCCGTTCAGATTTACGTATGCCTTGAGCCGCGGACCGCTGCAAGATGCAGCAGGAGCCAATGCCATGTGGAACATCACCAATGTAACTCGCAGCAACCGCCGCTATCATTATCTCGACACTTACTTTGCCAACACAGAGGGAGAAGACAAGACAGTATATGGAGGAAGTTCGTGGGTAAAGGCTTCTGCCAACGACCCGGAAGTACAAGCCGGCTATCAGGCTTATATTGAAGAAGCCGATCCCCAAAAAAATCACCCGACGTGGCACGCCAATGACTATTCGGACAAGGAACAAGTGGCAAAGGCTATTGCTTCCTACCTGACGTCCAAGGAACTGGATGTAGAGATGGACGATGAAGATTTCATCGATTTCATGGTATGGCACCGGGGACTTGCTGTTCCTGCCGTGCGCAACATCGACGATGCTGATGTCAGAAAGGGAAAAGAACTCTTCGCACAGATAGGATGTGCATATTGTCATCGTCCGTCATGGAAAACGGGAGATGATACTTTTTACGACCCGAACGGATTTTTTGCCAAGGGAGACAACCGCCTTCCCCAGTATCCGAACCAGACAATCTGGCCTTATTCCGATCTGGTTCAACATAAACTTCACATGGAAAACGATATCCGCACCGGCTGGTGCCGTACCACTCCTCTTTGGGGACGCGGACTGCATCAGATGTGTACGGGCTCCTCTACCTCCGACCGTTTGCACGACAACCGTGCACGAAACGTCATCGAAGCAATCATGTGGCATGGAAATAAAAAGAGCGACGCCCGCATGACTGTAGAAAAATTCCGTAATCTCTCGAAAGAAGAGCGTGATGCCATCGTGAAATTCATTGATTCCATCTAAAAACATGGTCCGGCTTTTCCAGCAAAGGAAATAACCGCATCCGGAAAGACGGAGAGAATATTTATCATTTACTGCAGATTACACTGGACTATACAGGTCCGATGCCCCCGACAGCCGAAAAGGATAACAAATTTATGACCTGACAAATCTGTGTAATCTGTGGTAAATGTTTACTTTAGTCCTTTATCTTTACGACACGTAAAACAGCATACAGAATGACAAATACATTAAAGAAAATAACCTTTTCCCTATGGGGAATTCTCATTCTTATCATGGCAGCCGCAACAATTGCCGGAAAACTGTACGGAACAAAAGTTGCCGAAACCTATATTTACAGTTCGCCTTTTTTTATTGGGCTTTGGATAGCAGCAACCATACTCTCTCTTACCTACATCTGCAAGCGCCATCTCGAAAGAAGAAAAGCCACTTGTGCCCTACATCTGGCATTCATTCTCATATTATCGGGAGCACTGACTACACATCTTTGGGGAATACAGGGAAGCGTCCACCTGCGACAAGGGGCCAATCCGGTGACAACATTCACCACAAACGACGGACAGACAGCAGACTTTCCTTTTGGCGTATCACTAAAACAGTTTGAACTGGCCTATTATCAAGGGACATTTGCTCCGATGGATTTCGTCAGTATACTAAACATTCACGACGGTGATACGACACTGACAGGAAAAGTTTCCATGAATCACATCTATACTTACCGGCACTACCGTTTCTATCAGTCGGCATACGATGCAGACCAGCAAGGAAGCACTTTATCGGTCACTTGCGACCCTTACGGCATTGCACTCACTTATACCGGATATGTTGCGATGCTACTGGCATTCATCGGATTCTTTTTCGACAGACACAGTTACTTCCGCAAGCTGCTTCACCACCCGAGCCTGAAACGAACGGTGGCTTGCCTGCTGTTGCTTATCGGCAGTGTCGCAGCACTTGAAGCATCTGTATCTCCAACTCTGCCTAAAGAAACAGCCGGCAAGTTTGGGAAACTCTACGTATATTACAACAACCGTATCTGTCCCCTGCAAACACTCGCCAAGGAATTTACGACCAAACTTTATGGTCGCCCGACTTACAAAGGCTTTACTTCCGAACAAGTTCTGACCGGATGGCTCTTCTATTACGAGCAATGGAAGCAGGAGCCCGTCATTCTCATCAAGGATAAAAATGTACAAAACATACTGGGAGTGAAAGGGAAATATGCTTGTCTTGCCGATTTTGCAAATTCCACCGGCTATAAGTTCGACCAAATCTCATATGCTGAAATTACAGCCAAAGAATTACGTGCCATAGAAGAAGCCAACGAAAAATTCAACCTGATAAGTATGGCCTGCAACGGCAGCCTCTTCAAGCTCTATCCGTTCCGTGAAAAAAATGAAAAACAGCCGGTATGGTACTCGTTAACCGACGAGTTGCCCGTATCTATCCCCCACGAACAATGGGCTTTTATCCGCTACAGCATGAATCTGCTTGCCGAAAAGACTGCTCACCAAGAATATGAAGCCATTGATACACTCATCGAGAAAACCAGGATATACCAGAAGAAAGAAGCACGGGGATTCCTGCCTTCGGATGCACAATTTTGTGCCGAAATACAATATAACGAAATGGATTTTACCCGTCCGCTTGCCATGCTCTGCCTGACCGTCGGCATCCTCTCCTATCTCTACTACTGCCAGAGAATGATAAGCCGACGCAACTGGAATATCTCAACCGGCAAACTACTGCTTGCCGGACTCGGAATTGCAGGCATATACCTTCTGATACTTATCGGGCTTCGAGGGTTCATCAGCGGACATCTGCCAATGTCGAACGGATACGAAACCATGCAGCTTATGTCCTTATGCAGTATTCTGCTCACTTTTTTCCTGTACCGGAAGTTTCAACTGGCTATTTCATTCGGCTATATCTTGTGCGGACTCACCCTGCTGGTCGCCATGCTTGGCGAAGCAAACCCACCTGTCACCCAACTTATGCCGGTGCTCGCCTCCCCTCTTTTAAGCATCCATGTAGTAACCATCATGCTATCGTACTCACTGCTGGCTTTTGTCATGCTGAACGGAATCACGGCAATTATCCTGAGCCATACACAGACAGACTGCGGCCAGCAGATTATCAGACTGCAAGTCATCAGCCAGCTCATCTTATATCCCGCCGTCTTCCTGCTGGCAACCGGTATCTTTATCGGAGCTGTATGGGCAAATGTTTCGTGGGGAAGATACTGGGGATGGGATCCTAAGGAAGTATGGGCACTCATCACCCTGCTGGTTTATGCCGCCGCCCTGCATCCGGCATCCCTATCTCCCTTCCGCCGGCCTCAGTTTTTCCATTGGTTTACCGTAATAGCCTTCTTCAGTGTACTGATTACTTACTTTGGAGTCAATTTCATAATGGGAGGCATGCACAGTTACGCCTGAGCCATCCTCCTTCTTCATCCCGATAAAAAGCAAAAAGAGGCTGATGCAATACAGCATCAGCCTCTTTCCTGTTCCCCCACGCCAACGGGGTAACGCTAACTATTTCTATTTATTTTCATCAATAAACTTCTACTTTGCCAGCCAGTTCCTTACACTTGTCGCGCAAAGCATCCAGATCGCCGTCGTTCTTATCGTAACATACTACGACTCCCATACGGCGGTTCAACTTGGTATAAGGCTTTCCGAAGATACGGAGGTAAGTATTAGGCTGCGAACAAACCAGTTCCTCTCCACGGTAACGCGGAGTTTCCTTGCTGGCAATAGGAGAAAGAATCACGGCACTTGCACCGATATGTTCCTGAGTAATACCCGGAATAGGAAGTCCCAGCACAGCATACAGATGAAGTTCGAACTCGTTCAGGTTCTGTGTATTGGCAAGTGTAACCATACCCGTATCATGCGGACGCGGAGAAAGTTCCGAGAAATAAACTCCGTTTTCATGACTCAAGAAAAATTCTACCCCCCACAAGCCGTAACCTGTAAGCGCTTCGGTAACCTTTGCCGCCATCTTCTGAGCCTCAGCAAGATGCTCGGGAGCGATATGAGCAGGCTGGAAACTTTCACGATAGTCGCCACCTTTCTGTACATGTCCGATTGGCGGGCAGAACAATGTCGGGCCATTTTTCTGAGTGACTGTCAGCAAAGTGATTTCACTGTCGAACTTGATAAACTCTTCTACGATGAGTTCTTTGATATCGCCACGGCTGCCTTCACATCCGTACGCCCATGAATATTCCAAATCCTCAGGACCTTTGGCTACCGACTGTCCCTTACCTGACGATGACATCAGCGGTTTGATTACACACGGATAACCAATCTTTTCGGCTGCTTCTTTCAGTTCGTCCAATGATTTGGCATAATAATATTTTGCAGTCTTCAGTCCCAGTTCCTTAGCCGCAAGGTCGCGGATAGCCTTACGGTTCATTGTAAAGTTTACGGCACGGGCACTCGGCACAACCTGAATACCTTCTTTTTCCAGATGATAAAGACGTTCGGTACGGATAGCCTCAATCTCGGGTACGATAATATCGGGATGATATTTTTCTACCACACGGTCGAGTGCATCACCATCCAACATATTAAATACCTCACAAGCATCGGCCACCTGCATGGCGGGAGCACCTGCATACGAATCACATGCGATAATGTACTGTCCCAGACGTTGGGCAGCAATCACAAACTCTTTTCCTAATTCGCCGGAACCCAGCAAAAGTATTTTCTTAGTCATATCTTAACAGTTAATCCTATTTTCTTTTCAGCAAAGATAACGATTTCTGTTGATAGATTATACGAAGTATGATAAATAATAATAAAATCACTTTGCCGGCATATCAAGAGAAAGAATTATTTTTTGTACAAAAAATTTTGGTTTTTGTACAAAAAATAAAAAAACGTCCCGACAAATTTGAAGAAACGTGAGCACGAATAAAAAAAATCATGCCCGCGTTTCAAAAGAGTTGCGGGCATGATTACAAAATACTGGTTTACAGCATATGAAACTTGTTATTTGCCTATTTTCATTCCTTGCGTATTGAGTTCACCTATTCCACCCCTATGAAAAGAAGCCATTTGAGCTGTTCCGGTAAAATTTGCAGCACCTATGCCATTCACATCAGCATCAATCTCTTCGCAGTTGATGTTGACGTTTACTTCGCCGACGCCGCTCAGACTGAATTCCGCCTTACGGCAATGCAAGTCTTTCACATTGAATTCACCCACTCCGCGGAAATCCACATCCAAATCTTGTACATCTACCTTACCATCGATATTGAATGAGCCGACTCCGCTGAAGTCAAGTTGCTTCAAATCGGGAGCAGAAATACGGATTATGGTTCCGTTCTTATTGTTTTTCAGCTTTTTGATATAGCCGATTTTCAGTTTGTCACCTTCTACGCTGGTTGTTATATTTTTTACATGTCCTTCTTCCCCCTCTATGGAACACGAGAAATCGGACGCCTGTGTGAAATAAACCAGTCCCACACTCTTTATCTCAATAGAGGAAAACCCGGATACGTTCCGTTTTTCTGTAATCTGCTCTCCCTTACCACCTGCCCAGACACAGGAAGTAAAACCGGTTGCCAAAATCAAGGCACCGATAAATCTTGTAAAAATTGTTTTCATAGTCATATTGTTCTTTAGAGCCACCAAATCGGACCTTGTATAAAGGAAGTATTAAACAAGAAGATAAATCCTACCACCAGTGAAATAAACCATACCAAGGTAAGAATCACTTTTGTAGTAGTAGACATCGGTTTCCATACGTTGAAGCTCTGCAATATGAGCTGCAAAAGCCCGATAATCGGAATACCCACGACAAACAGTCCGCATACCGACAGTCCGATGACCGCAGAAGAGGAAGAACCTATCAGGCTCCAGTCTACATCGGGCATGGAGTAATACAGCACAGCAGGTACGCTGGCAAGCATTCCTGTAGCCGCCATCAGCAAGGCAAACAGCACAACCAGTCCGGCAAGCAATACCGGTGTCAGGCAGATGACCAACAGAACCAGAATAAACTTAATGATAAATCCGGCTATCTTGACAATAGCATTGCCCAACTGGCGCAAAAAGGAACGGGGCTTTTCGGAATGTACATAATCGTTTACCTTATCGAATCCTTCGGTCACGGTACGTCCTATATTCTCCATGTTGATAGGTTCACCGCGCATCTGCAGCTTTTCGGTAGCCGTCTTTGCCAGCGGAATGATAATCCAAGCTATCAGATAAGCCAGAATCAGTCCGTGAACAAAACAGCCGAGCACCAGCGCACCGATACGTATCAACGTCACATCCCAGCCAAAATAGGCAGAAAGTCCGGAAAGCACACCTCCTAATACACGGTCGTCGGGATTACGGAACAGCCGGCGGGCAGGTCCATTGCTATAAGCATGCTGTTCTGTTTCTTTCTTTTCCTCATCGTCATCCGTATTCAAGTCCTCGGGATTTCCCATACGGGCAATAACCGCCTCTACCTGTTCCACCGTAATGACCTGCAATCCGGTACGGATATATTCATCGAACAGTTCGGCAATACGGGTTTCCATATCGCGTACAATCTCATCGGCCCCTTCTTCCTTACGGAAATGATAACGGAGATTATTCAGATAATTATCAAGCAGGTTATAGGCATCGTCATCAATATGATAGACAGTGCCACCCAGATTAACAGTCAGTGTTTTCTTCATGTGATTTAGAAATTAAAAGTTTTGTTCTTAAATGATTTACCGTATCCGACAATTCGTCCCAGGCCAACTGTAGTCCGGCCAGAAACTCCTCCCCCTTCGAGGTCAGACTATAATACTTCCGGGGAGGTCCCTGAGTAGATTCTACCCACTCATACGCAAGCAAATCGTCGTTCTTCAGGCGGGTAAGCAACGGATAAAGCGTACCTTCCACCACTATCAGCTTCGCCTCTTTCAGATTCAGAATAATATCTGAAGCATACGAAGGCTCACGATGCAGCAACAACAGAATGCAGTACTCAAGCATTCCTTTGCGCATTTGAGATTTTACGTTATCTACATTCATTTTAGTTCTCCTTATTTTGTATAGCACAAATATAGGCATTATATAAATACCTTGCATTACATAGTACTATCTATTTACAATATTTAACAAAATACAACCTGCTGTACAAAAAACGACGGCAGGAAAGCCCTATTTTTGTGAAATAACAAACTATTAAATACTCAAAACTATGTTTTTAATAAAGAAAGCAACTACAGCCGACATTCCGCTGATAAACAAACTGGCATGGAATGTATTTCCCGAAACGTACAAGGATATCCTCAGCCACGAACAGATAGAATATATGATGGACTGGATGTATTCCATAGAGAACCTGCACAAGCAGATGGAGCAAGAAGGACACATTTATTATATAGCCTACGAGGAATGTGAAGCGGCAGGATATGTTTCTATCCGTCAGGAGGACAAGGATTTGTTTCACCTCGAAAAGATTTACGTCATCCCCTATTATCAGAAGTACCACCTGGGCAGACAGTTGTTTCAGCAAGCTATAAAAGGCATTAAAGAACTTCACCCGGCTCCGTGCCGCATGGAACTGAATGTAAACCGCAATAATCCGGCATTGAGATTTTACGAGCACATGGGAATGAAGAAAGTGCGTGAAGGTGATTTCCCGATCGGGAACGGTTATTACATGAACGATTATATTATGGGACTGGACATTTAAGGTCTATATCGAGGCAGACAGGCAGATGATCGCTGTAACCGCCGTGGTATTTCATGCCGTTGTAGGTACGGAAAGGCTTGTCGCCTCCATAATTTTCATCTTCTTCCAGCAGAAAAGGAAATGTAAGTATGCGGGCACGGTCGAACGAGGTCGTCAGGTTTCCTTTCAGTTCGAGGAAAGTACCGTTCAGAATGAGCTGGTCGAGGATGCCCCACTCGCCACGGTATCGGTACGTACCTCCCGGCTTACCGTTCATCAGATTATACAGGTTAAGGGAACTGATGTCCTTTCCGGGTTTTCCAGCGCCCAGTGTCTGACAAACAGAACGGCTCTCGGGATAGTCGTTGAAATCGCCCATTATAATAAGGTAGGGCGTTTTGCGAATTTTCATAACAGAATCTGCCGCATGACGCAACGTGCGTGCGGTAAGCAGACGGTAGGGTTCACTCTGTTTCTCGCCTCCCGAACGCGAAGGCATGTGACAGACAAAGACATCGAGCGTATCGCCGGAGAGTACCCGACCTGCCACATGCAGGATATCGCGGGTAGGCTTACGCTTCAGTTCGCGGGAGGGAATGCGGATATGCTGCTCAGCTATCAGCCGGAAAGAAGAAGGCTGGTATAGAAGTGCCACGTCAATTCCCCGTTCATCGGGCGAATCGGTCATCACATAGCGATAGGCTGCATCCCGAAGCGGAGAATATTTCACCAGCCCGTCCAGACAATATGCATTTTCCACTTCGCAAAGTCCGACCAGGTCGGGCACCTGTTCACCGCTGGCAGCCAGTATCACCTTGGCTATCCGGTTCAGCTTCTCGTGATAACGTTTCCAGTTCCAGCCCCGGACTGCGTGGGGAAAATATTCGGAATCGTGCTTCAGCGAGTCATGACGACAGTCGAACAGATTCTCTACATTGTATTCCATAACACGAAGGGTTTGCTGTGCCCCACACTCAAAGGCTGTGAGGCAAGCAGCAAACCCTAATAATATTTTTGAAAAGAGGCTCATTATGCCTTTGCAGGAATATGTGCCAGTACATCGCGCAAGTGACGCCAGAACTTATCGACTGTAGGGATAAGCATACGTTCGTCGGGTGAATGAACGCCACGGAGCGTAGGACCGAACGAAACCATATCGAGTGAAGGATATTTCTCGAGGAACAAACCACACTCCAGTCCGGCATGGATAGCTTTTATCTTCGGCTCTGTAGCGAAGAGGCGTTTATAGCTTTCTACGGCAATTTGCAGAACTTCTGAATTCGGGTTGGGCTTCCATCCCGGATAACCGTCGCCGGTTGTAACCTCCGCACCGCCCAGCAGGAAGGCAGCAGCTACCATCTGCGACATGTCCTTGCGTGAAGAAAGGATGGAACTGCGCTGGCTGGTTACGACTACGATCTTGCCGTCACGCTGCTTGACTGAAGCCAGATTGGAAGAAGTTTCTACCAGTCCCGGAATATCCTGGCTCATGGCATACACACCATTGTGTACGGCATAGAGGGAAAGAAGGAACTTCTTCATAGCCTCCTGTTCCATGACTTCTGCACGAGGACTCTCCGATTCGAGTTCCATAACAAGGTTTGGCTCTGTTACCGCGAACTCATTCTCTACTTCCGACAAGTATACATTCAAGTCAACACGTACCGATTCCTTATCCTTCATCGGGACAGCACAAACGGCATGTGCCTCGCGAGGAATGGCATTGTGCAGGTTACCTCCATCTATCTCGCACAGACGCAAATCGTATTTCTCCATCAGCTGAACCAGGAAACGGTTCAACAACTTGTTGGCATTGGCACGGTTCTTATTGATATCATCGCCCGAATGTCCGCCCGTAAGACCTTTTACAGCCACACGGAAGAAGAAGTATCCTTCGGGAGCAGCCGTCATCGGACAAGGGAACTGTGCGGTAGTACCTGCTCCACCGGCACATCCGATGAACAATTCGCCTTCATCTTCCGAATCGAGGTTAATCAGAATGTCACCATTCATAAATCCTTCCTTCAAGGCAAAAGCACCTGTCAGTCCGGTTTCCTCGTCGACAGTAAACAGACACTGTATCGGTCCGTGCTCGATATCTTGTGATGCCAGTACGGCAAGCTGGGTAGCAATACCGATTCCGTTGTCGGCTCCCAGTGTAGTACCTTTCGCTTTCAACCACTCACCGTCAACATAAGTTTCTATCGGGTCGGTTTCGAAATTATGCTGCGTATCCTTATTCTTCTCACATACCATATCCATGTGCGACTGAAGGACAACAGTCTTCAGATTTTCCTTACCAGCTGAAGCTGGCTTCTCAATCAACACATTGCCAGCTTCGTCTGTTTTTGACGACAGACCGTGTTTCTTGGCAAACTCAAGCAGATATGCTCTTATTTTCTCTTCCTTTTTGGAAGGACGTGGCACCTGACAAACTTCTTCAAAATAATGGAAGACAATAGCAGGTTGCAAATCTTTTTTCTCCATAATAGTTTATTTATTTGTTCTATTATCCCTAAAAATAAGTTAAAAACACATATTAACGGGGCAAGTAGCCTCTTTTTTCCACACCGAAAAGAGTAAATCGGTGACAAAAGATTTATATTTGCACCACAAAATTAATAGAAATGCTCAAGACTATCCTTATAACAATGTTAATAGTTGCTATCTGCATAGCACTATTATCGGTAAAGATACTCTTTAAGAAAAACGGACGCTTTCCTAACACGCACGTCAGTGGAAGTAAAGCCATGAGAAAAAGAGGTATCGGATGTGTGCAGTCGCAGGACAGGGAGGCACAAATAGTGAACCCACATGCCATAGCAGAACGCAAACAAGCTGAAACGGAAACGGAAAAAACAATTAATAACTAAGATACTAAAACCATTATGAAAAGTATGAAGCATATCCTTAACGGATTTATCGCACTGGCTATGGTGCTGATGTTTACACAATGTACTGACAACAAGGCAAATGACAAAAGTACCTCAACTCCAGCTGTAGTGGGTGGTCCGGTAAACATGAAGATAGCTTATGTAGAAATCGATTCTCTGCTGACTAAATATCGTTACTGGAATGACCTGAACGAAATGATGATTCAGAAGGAAGAAAACATTCGTACTACACTGAACGAAAAGGCTAAGGAACTGGATCAGGAAATGAGAGAATTCCAGCGCAAACTGGAAAACAATGGTTTCGCCAGCCGCGAACGTGCAGAACAGGAAAATCTGCGTATCAGCCAGAAACAGCGTGACTTGCAGCAGTTGCAGGAAAAGCTGACAAGCGAACTGCAGGCAGAAAACCAGAAGATCAGCTTGCAATTGCGTGACTCTATCAATTCATTCCTGAAGACTTACAACAAAGATAAAGGCTATAGCCTGATTATCAGCAACACTGGTTTCGATAATCTGTTGTATGCTGATCCGGCATTCAATATTACTCAGGAAATCGTAGACGGACTGAATGCTCGTTACAATCCTGCATCAAGCAAGAAATAATTTTTAAAACCTTGTATTAATTCAAGCCCTGCCGCATTACAAAAAACGGCAGGGCTTTTTTTCTCTATAAGAGAAACAATCACCCCATGCTCCCTCATCTCATCATATTTCCATCGGGTATCCTTCAAGTCTTATATTATCACAACTCATGACACTTCAGAATAAAAGCCTTATATGTAACTAAAAAAAGCTCATTTTTTTTGTATTTTTTCTTAGACATTCATTGAACATATCGGGAAATAAATTGTTTTAAATTATAAAAAGGAATAAGGTATTTATTTATATAGAAGGAGATTTTATGGAAACGTTTGCCGACTTAATATCGTCGCCCAGTCCCGTGTTAGTGGATGTTTTCGCAGAGTGGTGTATGCCTTGTAAAATAATGACCGGAATTTTAAAGAAAGTAAAGGAAATACAAGGTGATTCGCTGCGAATAATAAAAATAGATGTAGACAAGAATCAAAATATAGCGCAACATTATGCAATATCTTCCGTTCCAACACTTATGATTTTCAAGAACGGAAAACAGCTCTGGAGACAAAGCGGAGTAATAGAAGCTAATGAGCTAAACAAAATAATCGAAATGTTTAAGTAAAGCAAATATTCATTTTCACGTAGCACAAAAACTGGTCTTTTCCTGTAGCGAGGAGCAAACTTACCTCATTTCCTACGAAGAAAAGACCGTTTTTTTATCATAACCCCATATAGTCGTATACAAAGAGTGCCGAACAGCCTGTTTTATATTTCAGGCTAATAGAATGCTATCCCAAAGTTCGTATCGCAGATATCTCTGTACACATACGTCAATGTTTAATCTTTTTCTTATATTCTGCAGCACGTTCTACCACCTCTCGTACAAAGTTGTACGTTTCAGTCCCTCTGAAATACCCATTTTTGCACACGGGATCTTGATAATACTCTTCATTGCTCTTCAACAAAATATAATGATCAACATGATGATCCCATAGATTACGGTTTCTGCCATACTTTTCGGCTAATGCCATCGCATCGGTTATATGACCGACTCCTGCATTATATGCTGCCAGCACGAACTTATTACGTTCCTCCTTGTCAGGCACTTTGGCAAATATTTCTTGCAGACGGGCAATATACTTTACTCCAGCTTTTATACTTTCCTCCGGATCACTCTCCTTGCCTGCCGGCATTCCCATGGCATGTGCCGTAGCAGGCATCAACTGCATCAGCCCACGTGCACCTGCCCATGATATAACATTGGGGTCGAAATTAGATTCCGTATACACAAGAGAAGCCAGCATCCGCCAGTCCCATCCTATTTCTTTGGCATATTTCCGGAACAAATCATCATAATGAGAGATTTTTCCATCCTTTACGGAAAGAATAGAACCATGAGTAGTACGCTTGTTCAATTCAAAATAACGCCGGGCACTTGCCTTAAACTCCGAAGAATTGATATTTTCCCGGTGCCATTTATCGGCAGCCTCTGCAAGCAACACCGAAGTTTTCCGTACAGCCCACGATGAACGCTGGTCGAAACTGATAACCAGTCCGATATCAAGATTCGGATAATAGGTACGGTTTATCTTTGCTATTTCATTGGTTGCAACAGTATAGTCTATCTTTCCCTCGGCTACCCATGTAATCAGATTTTCTTCCGATACACTGTCGGCAACAACTTTATGAATATTTATGCCTCCTCCCAGTTCGCTGTTCAGATTTGTCAAACGGTCATAGTATTTTCCCGGAGTAGTATAAATATCCTTACCTGGGAGCTGTGTAACATCTTTCAAGGCATCCTTTCCCCTGCGCTGTACTATAACCTGATGAGTAATATTTTCTTCCCCACAATAAATCAGACTATCTTTCCAAGCATTCGTTATATGGAGATTGTAAGCTATCAAGTCACCCTCTCCCTTCAACAGGCAACGAACCATCTCCGAAGGGTTGTTCACCACCTTCAGTTTCAGTTTCAGTCCAAGTGAACGCGCGAACTGCTGTGCCAGTTCATACTGAAAGCCCATCGGTTCACCCCGATAATTAAAATAAGAAGTAGAACTATTGGCAGTAAGAACCACCAGCTCTCCTCTTTCCATTATTTCAGGTAAATCGACCGCAACTTCACCCTCTACCGTCCCCTTTCGGGAATGGCAGGAAGAAAACAACAAACTCAGACACAATACTGACCAGAGAACATAGGATATTCTCATCGTCCGACTATTTTTTCAATATACATTTTCAAAATCTCTATAGCCTTTCTATTGTATCCTCCTTGAGGAATGATCAGATCAGCATATCGCTTTGCTGGTTCAATGAATTCTTGATGCATCGGTTTCAAGACTCTCATATAACGTTCCATAACTGCCTCTGCCGTACGTCCTCTTTCTACAACATCACGTTGCATCACGCGAATCAGACGTTCATCAGGATCGGCATCTACAAAAATCTTCAAGTCCATCAAATTACACAACTCCTTGTCGCTCAAAGCCAGAATACCTTCTATAATAACAACCTTACGAGGCTCCACATGCAAGGTTTCTTTCTGACGTGTACAAGTAAGAAAATCATAAATAGGTTGCTCTATTGCTTCTCCTCTACGAAGCATAGCTACGTGTTTCGACAACAAATCCCAGTCGAAAGCATTTGGATGATCGAAATTAATGCTCTGACGCAACTCAACCGGAACATGACTACTGTCATTATAATAAGAATCCAACGGGAGCAAAGCGACTTCGTCGGCCGAAAGACTGTCAATTATACTTTTCACTACAGTTGTTTTACCGGAGCCTGTACCTCCTGCAATTCCAATGATTATCATACGCAATGTTTCAATAAATAGTTATATATTTGCAGCTATACAAATTTACGATAATTCATAATATAAACAACTATGGTCAAGCACATTGTTTTATTTAAACTGAAAGAAAGTCTTTCTACAGAAGAAAAACAGCAAGTCATGAACAACTTCAAGGCTGCAATCGAGGCTTTGCCAGCCACAATACCAAGCATTCGCAAAATCTTCGTAGGTCTGAATATCAATCCCGATGAAAAATGGGACATCTGTCTGGAAAGTGAATTCGATACACTGGACGATGTAAAAGCTTATGCCGTTCATCCGGCGCACGTAGCCGCAGCCGGCATCCTGAAAGAAGTTAAGCAAGATCGCGCCTGCACTGACTACATTTTTTAGAATTCCATACGACTATGAAGAAGATTATTAACCCCTGGAGTGGTGTGGAGGGTTACAATTGTTTTGGTTGTGCGCCTCAAAACCCTTCAGGCTTACAAATGGAATTTTACGAAGATGGTGATGAAATAGTCAGCTTCTGGCATCCGGACAGCAAATATCAGGGTTGGCTTAATACGCTGCATGGAGGTATTCAGGCAGTATTGCTCGACGAAGTCTGCGGATGGGTCATCATGCGAAAACTGCAAACCGCCGGCGTTACTTCAAAAATGGAAACCCGTTACTTGAAACCTGTACATACAACCGACACCGCTTTAACAATACGTGCATCTATCAAAGAACAACGCCGCAACATTGTTGTGATTGAAGCTTCATTGCTTAATCAGGCAGGCGAAATATGTACCCAGGCTGTATGTACTTATTTTGCATTTCCACGAGAAAAAGCTGAAAAGGAAATGCACTTTCACGAATGTAAGACTGAAGATGAATAACATTCGACTTTCATGACATACAAACAAATACCCTCGTTCCTGCAAGAGAAAATAATATTGTTACAAGCAAGGACGAGGGTATTAAATATATTGAGTTCAACGCAAACTTTGCACGATTATTTCATTCGCTGACTTTTTTATTGGATAATTTTTCCAAAAAATACACAAGAAAGAAACCAACCAGCATCAAGATAATAGCTTCGAAAAGATACTGATCAGGCCATATATTGGTTTCTATCAACGGTTTCTCTACCCCATGACTATCAATGAAAGTTTCAACGGTCCGTTTCCAAGGCCATACTTTATTCAGAGAACCTAACATGAAACCAGTCAGTACAGCCAAAGTAATATTTCTGAAATGCTTCAATGCATACGAAAGTACACGAGAGAAAGTAGTTATACCGATGCAAGCTCCGGCACCAAAAATCACTATAATCTTTATATCAAGCGTTTTTACAGCTTCCATTATGAAAAAATACTTTCCCAACAGCACCAATATAAAACTACCCGAAATGCCTGGCAGAATCATTGCGCAAATTGCAATGGCACCACATATAAAAATAAACAATAAGTTCGACGGAGTTTCGGCCGGAGTAGCTACTGTAATATAAAAAGCAACAATTCCCCCTACAATAAATCCAAGAATCGTCTTCCAGTTCCATTCCTTAATATCTTTTCCTACAAACCACGTAGAAGCAAGAACCAGTCCGAAAAAGAACGACCATACCAGTACCGGATGATCCATAAGCAACCATGTTATAACCTTTGCCAATGAAAAGACACTGATACCAATACCAGCCAGCAGGAACAGCAGGAAATTGCCATTTATCATTTTCCAAAAAGCCTTCCATCTTCCGGTAAAAAACATTTTCAAACTTTGAGCATTGATACTTTTAATCGAATCAATCAATTCATCATAAATTCCTACTATAAATGCGATTGTTCCACCAGATACTCCCGGAACGACATCGGCTGCTCCCATGCCCATTCCTTTCAAAGCAAGTAAAGCGTAGTCTTTAAAACCTCGTTTCATTTTATTCCTTTATCTGTTTTTTAAGAATTTTTCAATCTGCAAAGTAAAAGAAAAAAACGACATGTTTCTACGAAAAAAATAAAAAAGGCACTATGAATAAACATTCGTACCAAATATTTGTTATATTCACAGAAACATTTAATAAAAAGTAATCATGGCAAAAACAGCATTTCAAGGAACTCCTGTTTCATTGGCAGGCGAGTTTGTAAAAGTTGGAGCTCAGGCTCCTGAGTTTTCACTGGTAAAAGGAGATTTAAGTTCGTTTACTCAAAATGACATTAAAGGAAAATATGCCCTGCTGAATATATTCCCAAGTATGGATACTGGTGTTTGTGCAGCTTCAGTCCGCAAATTCAATAAGCTGGCAGCTGAAATGGAAAACACTGTTGTTCTGGCAATTTCCAAAGACTTACCATTCGCACAAGGAAGATTTTGCACGGCAGAAGGTATCGAAAACGTAATTCCTCTGTCAGATTATAGATACACTTCCGATTTCGGAGAAAAGTATGGTGTACTAATGAGCGACGGAGTATTATGCGGATTACTGGCACGCGCTGTAGTAATCGTCAACCCGGAAGGTAAAATCATCTATACTGAACTTGTACCTGAAATCACTCAGGAACCGAATTATGAAGCAGCTTTAGCAGCACTTAAAGCGCAAAGATAACTATCACCCTATACCAACTAACAACTGTGGCGAAAAGAGAATCGGATAATATTCACCTTCTCTTTTCGCCACGTTATTTTTTATTTCATATACATAATAATTTCCCGTAACATAGCGGCCAAAGATATCCTCCGTGGAATAATGGCTATTTCACTAAAGAACTCATTCCTCGGCAAACTCCCTGATACGCTGTTCCTCACTCAAACGGCAAATCAATAATGTATCATTCTTTTCGGCTACGATATAACCGTCCAGTCCCTGAACCACCACTTTCTTTTCCTGAGTCGTATGAACTATACAATTTCGGGTTTCAAACAGCTTGATATTATCGCCGATACAAGCATTATTATGCGAATCTCTTTTCGAATTTTCCTGTAAAGAGCCCCATGTACCCAAATCGCTCCAGCCAAACGAAGCCGGAAATACATAAATTTCCTCCGCCTTCTCCATAATGGCATAGTCTACCGAAATATTTTCACACATAGGGAACAATTCATTCAGCATATCCTGTTCCTTTTCTGTATAGAAATAAGGAAGCATACGCTCGAATATCTCAGCCATAGGAGGCTGATAAACCCGCAAAGCATTTACAATCGTATTGACATTCCATATAAAGATTCCCGCATTCCAGAAATAATTCTTACGCTGAATATAACGACGCGCCACTTCCAGATCCGGTTTCTCCTTAAAAGCATCTACCCGATAAATCTCCTTATTGGACGGACAAGCCATGGTCAGATCCGCTTCGATATATCCATATCCCGTTTCCGGACGAGTAGCTTTCATGCCCAATGTAACAATAGCATCAGAATCAGCAGTAAATTTCATTGCCGAATTAATGACACGTACAAATTCTCTGACATCCATAATCACATGATCACTTGGAGTCACTACAATATTCGCCTTCGGGTTCTTTGCCTTTATCTTCCAACTGACATAAGCAATACACGGAGCCGTATTACGACGACAAGGCTCAAGTAAAATATGATCGGGCAGAATATCGGGCAATTGCTCCTTCACTACATCTGCATAACTAACTGATGTTACTACCCATATATTTTCCAAAGGACAAATGCCCTGAAAACGATCAGCCGTAAGCTGAAGCAATGTCCTTCCGCATCCCAGTATATCTATAAACTGTTTGGGCATTTGAGGAGTACTCATCGGCCAAAATCGACTTCCGACCCCTCCTGCCATAATAACTACATGATTGTTGTTTAAAGCCATCACCATGAATTTTAAGTTCGTATGCAAATATAGCTTTATTTTGACAAAATAAAATATCCCGACTGATAAAAATCAGCCGGGATAAAGAGAATGGTTTTATAAAAACCTATTAGCAATACATATTTACAATAGCCTCATACAATTCCTGCTTTCCGCTTGTCTGTTTCGGTTCGCCGTTAGCTTTTGCATAAGCAACAACATCTTCCAGAGTCAGCTTACCTTCTTCAAATTCCTTACCTTTACCAGAATCGAATGAAGCATAACGGTCTGCCAGCATCTTCTTATACGGAGATTCTTCCAGCAATTTAGCAGCGCTCAGCAAAGCATGAGCCATAACATCCATACCAGAGATATGTGCGATAAAGATATCTTCCAGATCAGTAGAGTTACGACGAGTCTTGGCATCAAAGTTAGTACCACCGTTGCCGAAGCCACCGTTACGGATTACCTGCATCATAGCCTGAGTCATTTCGAAGTTATCGATAGGGAACTGGTCTGTATCCCATCCGTTCTGATAGTCACCACGGTTAGCATCGATAGAACCCAGCATACCATTGTCGACAGCAACAGCCAGTTCGTGTTCGAAAGTATGGCCTGCCAATGTAGCGTGGTTCACTTCAATATTTACTTTAAAGTCTTTATCCAAGTTATGAGCTTTCAAGAATCCGATAACTGTTTCAGTATCTACATCGTACTGATGTTTAGTCGGTTCCATCGGTTTCGGTTCAACCAGGAAAGTACCTGTAAATCCTTTTGCACGAGCATAATCGCGAGCCATAGTCAACATCTGTGCCAGATGTTCCTTTTCACGCTTCTGATCTGTATTCAACAGTGACATGTAACCTTCACGTCCACCCCAGAATACATAGTTAGTACCGCCCAGTTCGATAGTTGCATCGATAGCATTCTTAATCTGAACAGCCGCACGAGCTACAACGTCGAAATCAGGATTTGTTGCAGCACCGTTCATATAACGAGCATGACCGAAGACATTTGCAGTACCCCACAACAGTTTGATACCTGTTTCAGCCTGTTTCTGTTTTGCGTAAGCTACAATTTCCTTTAAGTTTGCTTCGTATTCTTCAATAGTATCAGCTTCGTCGCACAAGTCTACATCGTGGAAACAATAGTATTCGATACCCATTTTCTGCATAAATTCGAAGCCAGCATCCATTTTATCCTTTGCAGCCTGAAGTTTATCCGGATTAGTTTTCCATGGGAATTTCTTGGTACCGCCACCAAACTGGTCGCCACCTTCAGCACACAATGTATGCCACCATGCCATAGAGAACTTCAACCAGTCTTTCATCTTCTTGCCCATTACCACTCTTTCAGCATCGTAATAACGGAAAGCCATCGGATTTTTGCTTTCTACACCTTCGAATTTGATTTTACCAATACCGGGAAAATACTCTTTTGTTGCCATAGTTCTATTTTATTTAAAAGTTAATGATTTATTATTTATTTTTTTATTTTGACTTCTTGTCCTGCCTGCTTTCAGACAAAAACAAGGAGATTAAATTTTATTCATATACGAAAGCCAGCGCTGATAAGCATCCTCGTATGCAGCTTTGTTGGCAAGATCCGGCTCAATGACAGCCAGTTTATCCAGTGTTGCAAACGCTTCGTTGTTATCTTTATAGATACCTGCTCCGATACCTGCGCCTTTGGCTGCTCCTACCGAACCATCAGTATCATACAGTTCGATGGTTGCTCCCGTCACCCCTGCCAGCGTGTTACGGAATATCGGACTCAGGAACATATTGGCATGTCCGGCATGAATTTTATGCACGTCCATTCCCATACCTTCCATAATATCGATACCATATTTGAAAGAGAACACAATACCCTCCTGAGCAGCACGAATAATATGGTTACGTGTATGCAGGTTGAAATTGATTCCATTGATAGAACATCCTGTTTCCTGATTTTGCAGCATACGCTCAGCCCCATTGCCAAAAGGCAAAATACTGATGCCGCCGGCACCAATGGGAGCCTGAGCAGCCAGCTCGTTCATCTCAGCGTACGAAACGCCTGCAGGCACAACCGTACGTTTCACCCATGAATTCAGGATACCTGTTCCGTTGATACAGAGCAACACTCCCAAACGAGTCTGTTCCGCTGTATGATTTACATGAGCAAATGTATTGACGCGCGATTTCGGATCGTAGTTTACTGCACCGTTCACGCCATATACTACGCCCGAAGTTCCGGCAGTAGAAGCGATTTCACCCGGATTGAACACATTCAGCGACAAAGCATTATTCGGCTGGTCGCCAGCTCGGTAAGTTACAGGAGTACCTTCCTTCAGCCCCAACTCTGCTGCAGCAATGGCAGTTACACGTCCCTGTTCGGAGAAAGTCGGCTTGATATCTGCTATCAGCGAATTGTCGAATCCGTAATATTCCATCAGGAACTTAGCCACTTGGTTGTTCTTGAAATCCCAGAACATACCTTCCGAAAGTCCGGATACTGTGGTACAAACCTCACCGGTCAGCTTCATGGCGATATAATCGCCCGGGAGCATAATCTTATCAATCTTAGCATAAATTTCCGGTTCGTTCTCCTTTACCCACGCAAGTTTCGATGCAGTAAAGTTACCCGGAGAATTAAGCAAGTGAGAAAGGCACACTTTTTCACCCAGCGAATGGAAAGCCTTTTCCCCGTACGGAACGGCACGAGAATCGCACCAGATGATTGCCGGACGAAGTACCTTCTGATTCTTATCCACACATACCAGGCCGTGCATCTGATAAGAGATTCCGATAGCTGCAACATCTTCCTTGCACACTCCACTTGCATTCATAACATCTTCCGTAGCCAGCTTCAGATTTGCCCACCACATTTCCGGTTTCTGTTCAGCCCATCCGGGATGTACAGCAATAATTTCCGCTTCCGTTTTCGGATAGAAAGCAGAAGCTACGCATTTACCTGTTTCGGAATTAACCAGACTGGCCTTTACCGAAGAGCTACCTATATCATAACCTAACAAATACATAATTCTGATATTTTATTTTTTCAGTTTATTATAAATCGTTCTGTCAAACTTGTAATATCGTGCTGCGCGGTGACGAACACCTTTTTCTTTTTCT
Organism: Phocaeicola sp. HCN-6420; assembly: GCF_037890145.1. Classification (NCBI taxonomy): domain Bacteria; kingdom Pseudomonadati; phylum Bacteroidota; class Bacteroidia; order Bacteroidales; family Bacteroidaceae; genus Phocaeicola; species Phocaeicola sp. HCN-6420. The sequence goes on along the minus strand of NZ_JBBKBJ010000013.1, from coordinate 49,865 downwards.
TCCATCGGCACAACATAAGGCATCAACGCTATTTTTTTATGGAAATTCCGGATATCGAACTCCTTGTCGTACACCAGTTGATATAATATGCGAAGCTGAGCCGCAGTAAACTTTCTCGGCAGAAGATCGAACATGACCGAAGGATTTGTTTCCACATAATGGCGAATATACGTCAGTGCATCATGAAAAATCTGAATATGGTCGAACGCCAGCGTCTTCACCTCCGAAACCGGAGTCCAGCAAGCATCGTACGTATCAGTCAGCTGTCGGTTACGCTGATCTATCTTGAGCAAAGAAAGATAAGCGATTGTTACAATTCTGCCCACCTTATTGTCTGTAATGCGATGGAAACGTTCCAGCCACAACACATCCTTAGGATTCGAAGTGCGGTCTTTCGATCCATAAGCCTTAAACTGACTCATCTTTATGTTCTTCAAGCCGGTTAACTCATTCAGTACTCGTTTTGCAGCCTCATCAAGGTCTTCATCCGCATAAATCAAACTGCCCGGAAGCTTCAAATCATTAAACTCACCGTCGGTTTGCTTGCCAATCTGACGCACCAGCAAAACGCGAAACTGTTCTCCATCGAAGCCAATCAGCACGCAATCCACCGACACATGTACATCGATTATAAGGTTATTTCCGGTTTGAGTTCCCATATCTTCATTTTCTTTTGACAATGCAAATATAAGTAGTTTTCTCATTCGTTATTCAAAAATATAGCAATATTTATCATGTTATAAAACATTATTCCACAAATAAATAGATTTCATACTTTATACGATATATAATTAATGTATTATTGTACGATATACGAAAAGGTAAAAGAGCAATTTTCACCTGCGGGGAAAGCACATTTAAATTAGTTTCTTATCTTTGTAGCAAACAATTGTAATAATGTAAGATATGAAACATTACCCTTGTGTACTTACCATTGCCGGTTCAGACTGTAGCGGAGGGGCCGGCATTCAGGCAGACATCAAGACCATTTCAGCACTGGGGGCTTACGCAGCCAGCGCCATCACCGCCATTACCGTACAAAACACATGCGGAGTAACGGGCATCCACCCTGTTCCTGCCAGTTACGTAAAGGGACAGATTGAAGCCGTTATGACAGACATACGCCCACGCGCCATAAAAATCGGCATGATAAACGATGTAAATATTGTAAAGGTTATAGCCGAATCCCTGCAGACATACAAGCCGGAATTTGTCGTTTTCGATCCGGTTATGGTATCGACCAGCGGATGCAAGCTCATGGAAGACGAAGCAATAGAAGCCATTACTTCCCAGCTCATGCCCCTGTCCACCCTCATCACTCCCAATCTGCGCGAAGCCGAAGTGCTGACAGGAATGCCAATTCCCGATATTGAAACAATGAAAACTGCCTCGCGCGACCTTTTGCATTATGGTTGTCACGCCGTACTGGTAAAAGGAGGACATCTGGAAAACGGCGGCATGTGCGATGTTCTGCAAATCGAAAACGAAACTGAGCCACATCTGTTCACAGCCGATAAAGTAGAAAGTCACAATACCCACGGCACCGGATGCACACTCTCTTCCGCCATTGCCACCTATCTGGCTTTGGGACACGACATGACCGAAGCTGTACGTCTTGCCAAAGCATACGTATATCAAGGCATTCTCTCAGGGAAAGACATACACATCGGCGAAGGACACGGACCGCTGAATCATTTTCACTCTCCCGTTCCGATGCACATTTACGATGAAGATTAAACCGAAACAAGCAGAATTCTAAAATAAATCATTACCTTTGTCATTAATAACTTAATTCAAAAATAAATTTATGAAAGCATTTGTATTCCCCGGACAGGGTGCGCAATTCGTAGGAATGGGCAAAGACCTCTACGAAAACTCAGCGCTGGCAAAAGAATTATTCGAGAAAGCAAACGATATTTTAGGCTACCGCATTACCGACATTATGTTCAACGGCACAGACGAAGACCTGCGCCAGACAAAAGTTACCCAGCCTGCCGTATTCCTTCACTCAGTTATTTCGGCTCTTTGCATGGGCGAAGACTTCAAGCCCGAGATGACAGCAGGACATTCTCTGGGAGAATTTTCTGCACTTGTAGCGGCTGGTGCATTGTCGTTCGAAGACGGTTTGAAACTGGTATACGCACGTGCCATGGCCATGCAAAAGGCTTGTGAAATGCAACCCTCTACAATGGCTGCCATCATCGCACTGCCTGATGAAAAGGTGGAAGAAATCTGCGCACAGGTCAGCGCTGAAGGTGAAACTTGTGTAGCAGCCAACTTCAACTGCCCGGGACAGATTGTTATTTCGGGTTCAATAGAAGGCATCAACAAGGCTTGCGAACTGATGAAAGCTGCCGGTGCTAAACGTGCATTGCCTCTGAAGGTAGGTGGTGCTTTCCACTCTCCGCTGATGAATCCTGCCAAAGTAGAGCTGGAAGCTGCTATTAAGGCTACTGAATTTCACACACCAAAGTGTCCTATTTACCAGAACGTAGATGCTAAACCGCATACTGATCCGGCCGAAATCAAGTCGAATCTGGTAGCACAGCTGACTGCTTCTGTACGCTGGACACAGACTGTACAGAACATGATTGCCGATGGAGCAACTGAATTCATCGAATGCGGTCCGGGTGCTGTTCTTCAGGGACTTATCAAAAAGATAAACAAAGAAGTCAATGCTCACGGCATAGCATAATCTGCCTGACGGCATAAAAAAATAAAACCCGCTGACATCCTTCCGAAAATTTGTACAAAAAATTATTTCTTTTGTACAAATTTTTAAGAAATGTCAGCGGATTTTTTTATCCCCTTCCGCAGATGTTTCAAGAAACGTCGGGACACAATTTACCCCCTTTGCGATTTTTCTCCATTCCTGCTTCTTAAAAATCAGAGCAAGACTCCGGACGGAAATTTCACAAAGGGGGTAAAATAATATTTATTATTTCAAGAGTTCTCCCAGTTTGGCAGCCAGTTGCTCGCCACGCAGGTTGCGAGCAACAATTGTTCCCTGCTGGTCAACCAATACAGTTGCAGGAATAGCACGTACACCATACAGTTTAGCACCTTCGCAATCCCATCCTTTCAGGTCGGACATCTGTGCCCATGTGATGTTCAAATCCTTGATAGCTTTCTTCCATGCTTCTACATTATTATCCAGCGATACGCCTACAATACCAAAACCTTTAGCCTTGTATTCGTTGTATGCAGCTACCACATTCGGCATTTCGGCACGGCAAGGACCACACCAGCTGGCCCAGAAATCAATCAGCGTCAGCTTATTCTGAGCGATGAAGTCGGACAATTTCACTTCATTGCCTTCCGGAGTATTCATTGTGAAGTCAATAAACTTCTGGCCTACTTCTGTTTTTTCGACAGTAGCAATATGTTCTTTCAATGCTACGACATCCTTGTCGTTGCTGTATGCAGCCGGAACCTTGTCCAGCAATGCTTTAACCTTAGCAGTTTCGAACGCATTGGCATACGAAGTAAGCAACTGTACACCAACCAGATTATTGATATTTGCCGAAATAGAATTGTAAACCATTTCGGTACCGAGGCTGTCTTTTTCTGCCAACTGCTTTTCCAAATCCTTACGCTGTTCTTCGGTCAGTGTTGTATCTGTCTGAGCCTTCTGATACAAGTCCGACATCTCCTGATTGATTGCTACGAACTTATCCATAAACTGCTGATATGCATCGTTGCATGCTGTTCCAGCAACTTTATTCGATTTAGCGCTCATATTCAGGCTGATATTACCCTTTTCAATAAAGACCATCGCAGTCATGCGCTGTCCGTTCTTCTTATAAGTCACATAACGGCTTACAGTTACAGAATCGGGAGTACCTTTAAATTCGAAAGCTCCACCTTTTACAACAGCAGAATCCATTTTAACCAGTCCACCATCGACAAAGTCCTGCAAGTAAACGGTATCACCTTCGGCTACACCTTCGATAGTACCTTTGATAGTATACCCTGCTTTTTCTTGACAAGAAGCAAATGCCAGCAGTCCGGCAGTTGCCATCAATAATAATTTCTTCATAATAGTGTAAAAATAAATAGTTAGATTGCCGACAAAGATAGCCCATTAAATTCGAAAGGCAAACAAATTGAAGCAGATTCTTCCGAATGCTATTCGAATTTATTTTTCCGAAGAAACAGCGGAAGTAGGCAGCACAATGCATAAAGAGCCCGATACCACTGGAGTGAAATTCCAAAGAAAGTATCCAGCCCGGTATAATGTAATGAAGTAAACAACTGGACAACAAAGAACAATGTCACGCAATAGCCGGAAAACCGCACAACACTGTACGACATGCCCCGGATAATATCCCTGTCGGTGCGATATAAATCGACAGCATAACCGTATATCATAGCCATAATTCCCAGTCCCAATGACAACAGGTAACTGACACCTTCTGCCAGAGGAGAGTTCTTCAACTCGCCGGTAATGCTGCGCACAACTCCCCATGGTCCCAGTGCCAGAAACAATACCACCAGTACATAAACCATACCGACACTCAGACTCAGCCATAAAGAACGTTTCTCCTTACGGGAAAGTTTCCTGCCACGGAACAGTACACCTCTGACGGCTTCCCAAAAGCCGGAGTGCAGACATAACCCCACGCCAAAAGACAGCAGCAAGATATCGCCGAAAAATGGAGCCTCCAGCAATCCGTCGCCTACATTTCTGAGCTTCCAGCGCAGCCCCTCCGCGCTGATCAGACTCTGTACGCCCGACCAGCCATAGATACTTCCTACCCACGAAAGCAGGGCGACCACCAGGGTGAGCAGGAAAAATACCGTAGCAGGGTGAAGAAAACGCTTATTCATCATCCGGTTCAAGGTTATCGATATCCAAAATCCTCAATTCGAAAGCCCGTGTAACCAGACGACAGGCGTTTACACCCGTGCGTTCTTCGGGACGAAACAAACGGTTCACCAGTTCGTTCTGGCGCTTTTCTATCGACTTTACTCCAAAAGGCATTGCTTTCAGATTGGTTATCATTTCCTTGGTATAACCCAATGCCAGATGACGAAGCAGACGTTCGTCGTATTCATCGATGTCATAATCGATGATAGCTTCCTGACGGCGCATCTCCACTTCTACCGATTTTTTAAAGCGTTCTACTATCTTTTCCAGTATCGGATAGTTGAACACTAATTTCTTGCCTGCCATTACAGCCTCCACATCGGTAGCAGTCAGCAGTTCGCCTGTCTTCAGAATGATTCCGTCTGCCCCTGCATTCAGTGCATCTACCCACAACTTTTCATTCAGAACTTCGCCTGTAAAAATCAGCACCTTCAGTTCCGGCCGTTCCCGATGCAGACGTGCACAGATATCGACTCCGATTGTTGTCGAACCTCCCAATCCCAAATCGAGCAAAACCAGGTCGGGAGTATGCTGCTCCAGCAACGTCCAGAACTCGGCTTCGGTCATAGCAGTACCTATAACCTCAGCATTGGGTATCTCGTGACGGAAAATTTCTTCCGTACCTTTCAATTCCAGTTTGACGTCTTCTACAATGATAACTTTAAACTTTTCCATATCTTAATCGTTCGTTTATTTTCTTGTACTAAGAGGTATGGTAAACCATACTGTATATCCTCCGCCCGCATACGGGCAAGCATTTATGCGGCATCCACGCCTTCCGGCAAATTCATCATGCTCGCGGACGATTTGCTTGCAGACCAGGAACTCGGTTCCTTGAAGTCCGGTTCCGCCTCCTTCGTGGAAGTGTGACAGCACGGGATAGAACAAATCGTTCAATTCTGCCTGCGTAGGGTTACGGCGCATATCTGTAAAGTCGAAACGGGCAAATCCGTTTTCTTCGTAAACAGCAAGTTTCAAGGTGCCCGACTGAGGATAACGCACAGCCTCGTCAAGCAGGTTTTCAAATAAAAAGAGAAGCAACACGGCATCTCCCGCTACCGACAATCCGGCATTTACTTCGGTTTCCAAGTGCAGGGTATACGACAGCTTACGGGTTATCTTACGCAAGTACTTTTCTGCCTGACTAACTATCCAAGTAACCGGTACCTCTGCCCGCCGGAATGTAATATCGTCGAGCTGACGCGATGCACACGAACTGAGCAGGGTAAATATATCCTTATAATAGCTTACAAGCTCGGATATGGTCTGTAGTTGCTGCCGTTCTTCCTCCAAAGAAATATTTTCTTCCCGATTCAAACGATCGACAATCTGTTTTATGCGGTTAGGATAATAAATCGTTTCGTGTTTAATGGTAGACAGGCAATTGTCCAGCACCATATTCTGCACGTGCAGCATGTTCTCTTCGTAGGAAGTACGCCGTGCATCGTCCTGAGCCAGCTCGATATCGTAATGCTTTCTCCGGACACAAACAACCGTGTTGTGCAGTACCACGGCAAGATAACTAACCACCAGTTCTACCAGCAGCCTGTCGTCTTCGCGGACACATGGCAAGGCTGTCTTTATAGCAAGCACACCAGTACAATAATGTTCCTCACCTACTTCTACATTCAAGGGGAAATAATTCCATGCCGCTTCGCTCGTCCATGTCACCTGCCGTTTTTCAAAACAACGCTGCATTCTGTTGCACACGTCTTCGTTTTCGCCTTCTTCGCCAAAGATATAGTGCAAGGCGGATGTTTCCTCATCGTACAAGGCCAGTGCCATGTCGGCTACCGGAACCAGTTCGTTCATTTCGCCGGAAAGTTTTTCAAGAATATTTTCCGCCAGATTCGCTTCTTCTTCCTCGCGAGGCTGTGCTACCGAAAAAATAGACTGGTTGATTTCGAAAACTTGCTCCATATTATAACGATAGTGCAAGCGGTGACGCAGGTAAAGAATATAATAACCAGCCAGACACCCTCCCACAAGCAGGATGAAAATGGCAAGAGCTATCAGCTTGTTGTTGGCCGACTGCTGCATTCGTACGCAATATTCCTCCAGCGAACGGTCCTTGCTAATTTGCTTGTACAAGGTAGCATAGGCGCGATTGTTATAATAATAAGTACGGAAATCTTTTACAGCCAGCCCGGCTACGGCGGCTTCATTGCGCACATCGAGCAGGATATAGTAATCGGTGACAAATCCCTGAGCCAGCCATGTTTGCTCGGCTGCATCGTAATCGTCGCGATACAGTTTCAACAACGGATAGCGACGCTTCGAATACTTCAGGTAGTGCATATTCATATATCGCAGGACACTGTCGGCATATACCAGAGCCTCCTGATACCGACCGTTTACATTACAATCGTATACCAGATTGGCGTAGTCGTTTGCAATCGACAACAGACTGTCGTATACCTGATCTGTTTCCGGTTTTGCCGCATGCTGTACCGAAGGCTGACAACTGCCCAGTCCAGCCAGACCGGCTATCAGCCACAAGCATATGGAGAGTACTTTCTTTACCCCTTTAGGCAAACGGAAATAAAAACGACTACCTTTTCCCAACGTACTGTCTATCGAAAAGCGACAGACACCGAATACAGCATTGGTCTTACGGTATTTTTCGATGATTCCTTTGCAGTTCATCAGTCCGAAACCGGAACCTTTCTGCTTACGCAATTCTTCCACATCAGTTGCCGTATTCATACCTATCGAACCGGAATCGTAGACTTTCTCTCCCAAAATGCGGTTGACATCTTCTTCCGACAGCCCAGGACCGTTGTCGGTAACTGAAATTTCTACATAATCATCAGTTTCTACGGCCTTAAGTTCCACGCGTCCTTGCTCGGGAGTATACTTACGTGCATTTTCTGCCAGCGTATTGATCATAAAAAGCGTCAGAGCTTTGTCTGCCTTGACAACAGCTTCGGTTGGGAAAACGACCAGTTCCTGATGCTTCATCTCGAATGAACGTTTTCCCTTTGATATAATGGCAAAAAGTTCCTTCAATGCAAAATTTTCGATATTCAGGCTCAGTACTCCCTGACGCATCTTAATCCACAAGGCCAGTATCTCATTATATTCATTGATACGGGTTATCAGTTCATCGATGTACTCGAACTTACCTTTTTTTACGTCCGCCTGACGCGCATAGACAGCCGACTGGAGCTTATGAACCTCATTGGCTACTCGGTCTATATAAGGTAAAATGCCGGTCACAATAGACAGACAAGCTTTCTTTACCATGTTCTGCCGTTTATTGTCGGCCAGATGCTGTTCATGGATGTACTGCTCTTTTTCCAGCCTCCGACGTTCGTCGTCAAGTGAAACCAGATTCAATCCATTTTCCAATGTCCACGCCAAATATGGCAGAATCAGTTGCAGCAATGTACATTTTTCCTTCCGAAGTGGACAAGGCAAGGCAAGCAAAAGCTTTCCCACCGTTTTTTTCTGATCGGGAGAGAACAAATCATATTCGTAGTAACCGGCATATTGTTCGGCTGCCTGCTCCTCCGGCAATTGTCCTTCCAATATAATTTTCACATCGGTAGCACCGAATATCTGATAAAATCCTCCTTTAATCGTTTGACAAAGCGCATCTATTATCTCATCTGCCTCGGTTACACAAACCGGAACGGACGAGGTTATCTTACGACACAAATCAAATACCTCTTTTAATACGGCTATGTATTGCTTATTGCGTTTTCTCCAGCGACGGTTCAGAACGATAAAGAGAATAATCAATACAAAAATGCCTAAAACGACCAACGATAACAGGACATTGAGCTGCCTCGATTCTTTCTCCAAAGCGGCATAGCGACTCTCCAAAGCCTTGTCTTGCCGGGTATAGTCGAGCAAATCCAAATAAACATTCCGGTTATAATCCGACTCTGCCTTACAGCCCATTGCTGCATAGGTCCGACTTAACTGTTCACGCAGACGCAGAATCCATTCCGGTATTGTCTTGATTCCTTCGTCGGCAATCCATTTCAACTCGGTAGAATGTGTCGCACCAGGAGCATAAATCTGCAGGCGATCGGTTGTATCGGTACAATGATAGTACTTTTCGTGATGCCAGTTTACATACTGAAGTGCAGCCTTCAGATTTTCAAGTGCTTTCTCCGGTTGTCCTGAATAATTATAATATGTAGCAATGGTACGGTAAGTTCCCGAAATCTGATATCCGTCGCCGTATTGCTTAAACAAATCCAATGCCTGCCTTGCATAATATAAAGGCAAACTGTCTACCGGCAAATTTTTTTCATTGACTAACCTGAGTATACCCGAACGATGTTTTTCCAGAATCTCCCGATTACGCCGAAAGTTCAGCAGCTCGGCCATTGCCTGCAATGCATTGGCTTCAAAATAAATGTATCCTCCCTTACGACTTTGCAGCAAGCAGTTCGTCAGACAGCCAAATTCTCCTGTAATGACTTGTTCACGTGTAGGAGCTTCATACATGCCTCCCGACCCTCTCATGTATTCGTAATAGAGTGACTGGGCAGTGTCGTTCTGCAATACTTCGGGAGTGATGGAATTGATGGATTGCAATGATGCCTTGTGTTGTTCCAGATAATAAAAATAAATGCCCGAAACAATATGGAATTCAGAAACAGCATAATTCAGCCGCATTTTTTCGTGAGCATCCGATATGAGTGACTCGTCTTCACGGATACGTTTCAAACGGCGTAACGCGCTGTTACGGTAATCATAAAACTCCTTGTTCATCGACGTGCGCTGGCATATTTTCATCATGCCAATATCCGATATAAGATGTTCTATTTCATTACTCCCCTCCTCTAATGCTTGACGGAACAACGAAGAAGACTTCTCGAAATTCATGCGCATGAATGCACAAAAGCCCATGTTATTCAGCGCTTCTGCATGTAAATCTGCGTTTCCTTCAGACAGCAGAAGAGCACGGGACGCTGCCTTCACAGCAACAGACAAGTCTTTATAACGCATATCATAGGCTACCTGATTCAAGGAATCGGCCTCTGCATAAGCAGCTGTGTCTTGCTTCTTATGCTCTCCGCACGATATCCAGCCCATAGCCATGAAAGCCATAATCAATGTATATATTGCCACTCTCATACAGAAACACACGATTTGTTACAAATGTACAAAGTTCATTGCGAAGAAACGGTAAACCAGATGATAAAAAAACAAAAGAGGTTATACCATAACGTTCTGGCGAAATGATATAACCTCTTGCAGATAAAGTGAAAACACTTTATTTCTTTGATTCTTCCAAAGAAACTCTTCTAAATTCTTTCAATACTTTTTCCAGTTCCAATGAAACTTTACGAGCACGAGTTCCTGCTGCTTTATTACCTTTAGCAACCTGCAATTCAGCATCAGCAACCAAGGCTGCATTCAATTCCTTAATCTTTGCAATCAATTCGTTCATAATCTTCTGTATTTTTATTTTAAACAATCTCAAAGTAAATACAAATAACTCAATAACATACATCTTTATCTTTCTTTTTTACATTATTTAATACATTAATCTACTTTTCAATGCAATTCAGTTGCAAATGAAGCCTTTAGGGATAAAATGAGAGGACTAAATATTGAATTTATAACATAAGCTCTGTATTTTTGCCGTAAATATAAACAACAAAAAAAATGGAACGTTATCATCATTCACATGAGCATCATCATGAAGTAACTTCGCTCAACACAATATTTATCTTGTGCATCGTTATCAATCTGATTTTTGTTCTCATAGAAGCTGGCGCAGGATTCATTTATAACTCACTGGGATTGCTTTCGGATGCCGGACATAACCTGAGTGACGTGTTCAGCCTGCTGCTGTCTCTTTTTGCCTTTCGGATGTCATTGCATCGAGGTAATCGTCACTTTACTTACGGATATAAGAAAAGTACAGTACTGGTCTCGCTTGTAAATGCCATTATCTTACTGATTGCCGTTGGAGCTATCGTTATCGAAAGTATATACAAACTAAAATATCCGGAAGCAACTTCTGGAAAAGCCATATCGTGGACAGCTGGTATAGGAATATTGGTAAATGGCATAACAGCCTGGCTACTGATGAAAAATCAAAAGCATGATTTAAATGTAAGGGGAGCATTTCTGCATATGGCAATGGACACACTGGTTTCTGTAGGGGTTGTTATATCCGGTATTGTTATTATATACACGGGCTATACAGTCATTGATACATTAGTCAGCTTAATCATTGCGGCTATTATTCTATGCTCAACATGGAAATTACTGAAAGAAAGTTTATTTCTCTCTCTTGATGCTGTACCCGAAAATATTGATATACGAACTATCGAACAAATCATAGCCCACTCACCAGGCATAGAAGATTGGCATCACTTACATATATGGGCTGTCAGCACAACCGAAAATGCAGCTACTGTCCACATTGTAATTAAAGATTTATCGCAAATGGAAGACATTAAATGGGAGCTGAAGAAGAAATTACATCAACAAGGTATCCAGCATGTAACCATCGAATGTGAAACGATAGATTCTGTTTGCAAAGAAAGAAGTTGCTGTTAATATCTGCTTATATCGAATATCACTTTTATTTTCCGATTTTATTCTGATATTTTCGAGCCGAACAAAATTCTTTGTTCCTGCTTTTCTGAATCAAATAGATATGTAAACAATACGTAGCAATAATTACAAGATGACAGACAGATAAGTGCTACAAAAGAAAGAAGCCTTCCCATTATTCGAAAAGAATAATCAGGAAGGCTTTTAATATGCAGCTACTTGCCTTACCAGATAAAGGCATTGAGTTATTTATCAATTAGCTTCTTTCTTGGTTGTTTTCTTAGCAGTTGTCTTCTTTTCTGCAGAATCAGCCTTTTTAGTTGTCGCTTTCTTCGCAGCAGCTTCAGCTTTCTTCAACTCAGCCTGCAATTTATTGACTTCATTGGTTAACTGAACTAATTCTTCACCCTGATTTTTAATCGTAGTAAGCAAAGAGCTCAATTCTTCATTATCCATATCTACTGGGTAGAGAGAATTAACACGACCCAAGAAGTCACCCAAAATATTCATGTAATTGGTGAATGCATCGTATGGAGAATCATAAATACCTCTATTTAAGCCAACGCCTGTATCCTTTGTAGTCATGAAACGGAAATTGTTGCTTGCCTGCAAATAATACCAATCCTGCTTGATACGACGGTCATCACACAGATAAACACGTTCGGCTACACTATACAATTTATTGAATGCTTCACGCTGCATCACATTACCCAGCCATGGACTAATATCTCTTTCTTCGTCTGCCCACGACATTGGATAAGGTACATCTACCATATCAACTGATTTCAGTTTGGTTACAATTTCTGTCGGAGTAGAGAAAGTGATTCCTCTTTGTTTTGCACATGTCGGAAGAGCTTTCAAGAATTCCAATATATTAGATGATAACGGTTGTGCTATACCCAATGCAGACAATTCCATAAAGATATTAATAACCTGCTCGTTCTCAGGAAGAGAAGCAATCCAATCAATATACTTATCTGCAAACAAAGGATACTCACTCCATTCACTATTAGAGAAACGGAGACTTATATCATCAGACAATTTAAAGTCACGCATCAAAAGCTTCAGGTTCGGATTTTCAGCACAATGATACAAATAGTGAGGACTCTTCCAACCTAATACATGCTTAGCTCCTTCCACCAGTACGCCCTTAAATCCCATGCTGGCTACAATGCCACCAATTTCATTGTCATAAATCAAGCTGGAGTTACGGAATACCTTCGGTTCTTGTCCAAAATAATCCTTAACCTTACGGCGCATATGCTCAACTTCTTCACGGAAACAATCTTCATTTGCCAAAGAAGAAAGACCATGAGAATAAGGTTCACAAATAAATTCACAACAACCAGTTGCATTTAACTCATGCAATAACTCGATGACTGCCGGAGCATGTATCTCCAACTGTTCCAATGCAACTCCCGAAATAGAAAGAGCAACCTTAAACATTCCTTCATTGTTCTTTGCCATTTCAATCAAAGTCTTCAGAGCAGGAATATAGGAACGCTCTGCCACTTCGTTAATGCCTTGTTCGTTGGCATAATCATCATAATAATAGTGATCGGTTCCAATTTCGAAGAAACGATAACGTTTCAAATGTATAATCTGGTGTATTTCAAAGTAAAGACAGATTGTTTTCATAACTAACTTAGCATTTATTATTTACCATAATTTTTTAAAACCTGCTCGTAGAGAGCGCGTACCTTCAAACCAACTTTTTCCCACACGATACCATCAACCTCTTTCTTTCCTTCATCGCGCAAGTATTCATAAAGCGACTGATTAGTACAAATAGAATGAATGGCGTCGGCCATCGCATGAATATCCCAATAATCAGTTTTTATACATTTATCCAAGATTTCTGCGCATCCCGATTGTTTGGAAATAATAGTTGGCACACTACATTGCATTGCTTCCAACGGAGATATACCAAATGGTTCGGAAACAGAAGGCATTATATATACATCACTTGCCTTTAAGACTTCATATACTTGCTTACCCTTCATAAATCCGGGGAAATGGAAACGATCGGCAATACCACGTTCTGCCACTAAGCGAATCATTGCATTCATCATATCACCACTTCCGGCCATTACAAAGCGTACATTATGTGCACGCTTTAATACCATAGCAGCTGCTTCCACAAAATATTCCGGTCCCTTCTGCATCGTAATACGGCCCAGGAAAGTAACAATTTTTTCTTTAGGATTTTTATGTGGAACGATATCTTGAATTTCTTTTGATAATGGAGATACTGCATTGTGTACAGTAAACACCTTTCGCGGATCCTGATAATATTTATGGATAACTGTCTGACGAGTCAGTTCACTTACACACATAATACAGTCGGCATGGTCCATACCATTCTTTTCAATAGAATATACAGTAGGATTTACATTACCACGACTACGGTCAAAATCAGTTGCATGAACATGGATGACTAATGGTTTTCCTGAGATTTGCTTTGCATGAATGCCAGCCGGATAAGTAAGCCAGTCATGAGAATGGATAATATCAAACTTTTGCTGGCGAGCAACGACTCCTGCTACAATCGAATAGTTATTAATTTCTTCGTGCAAATTATCCGGATAACGTCCGGAAAACTCCATACAACCCAAATCGTTTGTATGCATATAATTGAAGTCAGCATAAATATGTTCACGCAAGTCATAATACAGTTGCGGATCCATATAACTTCCAACACGACTATTCACATAATCCCACTGTACATCACGCCACACAATAGGAACACTGTTCATTCCAATAATTTTCAGGAAACTTTGGTCTTCATCTCCCCACGGTCTCGGAATACAGAAAGTGATATCCATATCCGGCTGTTGTGACATACCTTTAGTCAAACCGTAACTGGCAGTACCTAAACCTCCTAAAATATGAGGAGGAAATTCCCAACCAAACATTAAAACTTTCATATTCTTTCCTCCTTTTTACTGATTATCATATTTTTCCAATAGATTTAAAGTTCTCAAAATTTGCGCAACATTCATTGCAAATGATATTGCCCCTCTTCCCTTGAAAGGTGGATTTCCATCAAACAGTTCAGGGATAGTTCCAAGACAATGCAAGCTCATTTCATCTTCATAGCCAATCATTTGCCGCTCGACAAACGAAATCGCGCTACGTTTATACAAGCGCAAATAAGCCTCCAGATAAAATCCTTCCAGCCATGGCCACGCAGTACCTTGATGATATGCATAATCGCGCTGCAACTGCGGACCCACGTAATTAGGATTGTATCCACCACTCTTAGGACTCAAAGAGCGCAAGCCTTTAGGTGTAAGCAATTCCTTTGTAACGATATCCACAACACCTTTTTTCTGTTTTGCATCTAATGGAGAATAATCGAAAGCTGCCGCAAAAATCATATTAGGACGAACACTCCAGTCCAGCATATCACCATCTACATAATCCAGCAAATAACCATATTCATTCAAGAAAGTGCTGACAAAAGACTGCCCCGCTCTTCCTGCTAATTCTGCCAGACGAGATGTAAAATCAGAAGGTCCTTCATTTTCTGCGACCAGTTCTGAAACATACATCAATGCATTATACCAAAGTGTATTAAATTCGACAATATATCCTGAACGTGGTGTTACCGGCCGTCCATTAACAGTCGCATTCATCCATGTTACCGCCTTTTCTGTTCCATGAGAATAAACCAGTCCATTATCACAGACAGTCAAATTAGGATGCTTTCCATCGGCAAGATAAGTCATTATATCCTTCAAAAGCGTACCATATTTCTGATAAGCATCCTTACGAGAAACAGTCTTGCCAAACTGCTGGATAGTCCATACAGCCCATAAAAGCACATCCGGCTGTTCCATCTCATATACCTTCAAAGTTGTATCTTCGTCATTCATAAAAGCATAAATAGCCTTTATGGCAGTACGCATCACCGTATCAAACTTATCAAGTTCATTAATAGCAAGAGTCAGTCCCGGCAATGAAATGAACATATCACGTGCACGACATTTAAACCAAGGATAACCCGCCAAAATATAAGACTCCTCGCCTTGTTTGTTGAGGAACTGATGAGCTGCATTGATAAGGCAGTTTTTAAAGCTATCACGAGGAGTACGTCTGTCGGCTTCCAGAGCAAACAACTCATTCAACTTTTCAGGCTCTATTTCAGAAATACCGCCAGAAAAGACAATAGGCTCATCTTTTGTTATTTCCATTTCGAAATATCCCGGAACATACAAGTCCTCATTAAAGTCATATCCACGTTCTTGCTCCTTCGTATATTCTATGCCTCTATACCAGTCAGGCTGGAAATGAAAATCATTTTCCTTACTCATTTGCATATACAAGTCAGGATACCCAGGATACATACAAGTTTTTAAGCCATTCTTTACTTCGTCATAATGGCGACTTGCCTGTGAGTTTTCATGTGTATACTGACGGACACTGCGGAAAGCCAAGTACGGACGTAAACGAAGAATCGTAGTAGAATGAGCCTCCAGCAAAGTATAGCGAATCAATATTCGATTTTCATGATGAACAAATAGTTTTTCTTTTTTCAGAACTACTCCTCCTACTCTATAGATTGTAGTAGGGACTTTTTCACATTCAAACTCACGGATATACTTATGTCCACGCGGACTAAAGTTATCCCCATGATATTTATGGAGCCCCAAATTGAATTCAGCTCCGTGCTGTACTACCGTTTCATCCAAAGAGGAAAGTAAAACATGGTTTTCATCATCCAGTTCTGGTACAGGGATGACTAACAAACCATGATATTTGCGAGTATTACAATCTACAATTGTAGAACAGTGGTACGCACCCGAACGATTTGTACGTAAAATCTCACGCGTAAGAGATTCTTCCAAATTCGTCATTAGCGTTTTGTCGAATCGTAAATAACTCATAGCTGTTATATTAAGGTTATAATTAATAATTCTATAAAAAATGTTATTTTATTGCTTCCTCAAAAATAGTAATTAAATAAAATAAAGAGAAAAATAAATGGGTATTTTTTCCATTTTCCGACAAAAAAAATTCCATTTGCAACTAATTGACGACAAAGCTGCTTCAATAATGTCTTTTTAATAATAAAAAAACAGAGGGGCCATCTGGTTTTACCGCCAGACAGCCCCTCTGCATATAAAAATCTATCAAGAATTATTTAATCATATCAAAGCCACAATATGGAACCAAAGCCTTCGGGATTCGAATACCTTCTGGTGTCTGGTTATTCTCCAACAATGCTGCAACAATACGAGGCAAAGCCAGAGCTGAACCATTCAATGTATGGCAAAGTTCAGTTTTCTTATCAGCATTACGATAACGACATTTCAAACGATTTGCCTGATACGTATCAAAGTTAGAAACAGAACTAACTTCCAGCCAACGTTTCTGAGCTTCTGAATAAACTTCAAAATCGAAACACAAAGCAGCTGTAAAGCTCATATCACCTCCACACAGACGAAGAATACGATAAGGCAACTCCAATTTCTTTAACAAACCTTCCACATGATCCAACATTTCCTGATGAGATTGTTTTGAATGTTCAGGTTTATCAATACGAACCAATTCGACTTTAGAGAACTCATGCAGACGGTTCAAACCGCGTACATCCTTACCATAAGAGCCAGCCTCACGACGGAAGCACTGAGTGTAAGCGCAGTTTTTGATAGGCAACTGCTTTTCATCCAAGATTACATCACGATAAATATTTGTAACAGGGACTTCAGCTGTCGGAATCAAATACAAATCATCCAAATTGCAATGATACATCTGACCTTCCTTGTCAGGTAACTGTCCTGTACCATAACCAGAAGCTGCATTTACAACTGTAGGAGGCATAATTTCTTCATAACCGGCAGCACGAGCTTCATCAAGGAAGAAATTAATCAGCGCACGCTGCAAGCGAGCACCCTGACCTTTATAAACCGGGAAACCTGCACCTGTAATCTTAACACCCAGGTCGAAGTCAATCAAGTTATATTTCTTAGCCAGCTCCCAGTGAGGCAGTGCATCTTTCGGAAGTTCCGTTTCCATACCGCCCATCTTTACGACTTCATTATCTTCAGCTCCAAATCCTTCAGGAACTTCATCGTAAGGAACGTTAGGAATGGTATAAAGCAAATTCTGCATGTCTTCAGCAGCCTTATCCATTTCTGCCTGCAAATCCTTGCTTACCTCCTTGATTTCAGCCACACGAGCCTTAGCCGCTTCAGCTTCATCCTTCTTGCCTTCTTTCATCAACGAACCGATGTTCTTCGAAATAGAATTTATTTCAGCAAGATTTCTATCTAATTGATTTTGCGCATTACGTCTTTTATCATTCAACTCAAGCACTTGTGCAATAGCTTCTTTAGCATTAGCAAAATGCTTTTTCTCCAATCCGCGAATTACCTTGTCGGTATCTTCTGTAATTTGTTTAATAGTAAGCATATCTTTTTTACTTTTTGAACTCTATTTTGGTTGTGCAAAGATATATTTTTTTATCGGAATACATGCAACATAACTTCCGATATAAATCCAATATTTAGCGGCAAGCCTGACGGATACGTACCAGTTTCACCAATAAATCCTCCAGCAAATCGAGTTTCAGCATATTTGCGCCGTCACTTTTTGCTACAGAAGGATCTTCGTGTGTTTCCATGAACAATCCGTCTACGCCTACAGCTACACCAGCTTTAGCTATTGTTTCTATCAGTTGAGGCATACCTCCTGTCACACCCGAAGTCTGATTAGGCTGCTGGAGCGAATGAGTAACATCCAGCACTACCGGATGTCCGAATGTCTGCATTTCCGGTATTCCACGAAAATCGACCACCAGATCCTGATAACCAAACGTTGTTCCACGTTCTGTCAGCATAACCTGACTGTTTCCAGCCTCCACTACTTTATCAGCGGCAAAACGCATTGCCCCCGGAGAAAGGAATTGTCCTTTCTTAATATTTACTATTTTCCCAGTCTTTGCCGCAGCAACAAGCAAATCCGTCTGCCGGCATAAAAAAGCCGGAATCTGAAGAACATCTACATATTCGGCAGCCATTGCGGCTTCAGCAGCAGCATGTATATCCGTTACAACCGGAACTCCAAACGTTTCGCGTACCTTCGCCAACACCTTCAACGCCTTTTCATCGCCGATTCCCGTAAACGAATCAATACGCGACCGGTTCGCTTTTCGGTACGATCCCTTAAATATATAAGGTATACCCAACTTATCAGTAATCTTTACCACGCGTTCTGCAATGCGCAAGGCCATGTCTTCTCCTTCAATCACACAAGGTCCTGCCAGCAAAAAGAAATTATCACTGTTTTTTAAATCTGAAATAGTCTGTATCATAAAATTTATCAATTCGGAATTATTAATGTCAATGCTTCAGGAGCAATGGTTATTTCTATCGGGAAATGACGGTCGAACCAGATACGTCCGTCGAGGCTGATTTCAGCATTCTGCGCACGCAGTATCTTCACCTTACGAGTACGATACGGCTTTACAATCTTATGATTAAGCAAACGCCCCTGCTGCATCATCCACAACCCGGAGATCAACTGCCGGAGTTCCGGACGGTAAACGAGAGAAACATCCAGCCATCCATTGTAAGGAACCGCACTCGGCGTAAGACCATAACCACGTCCACTACCAATTGCAACCGCCATCAGGCGACCCCGTATATGTTCGTCGTTCACTTTAAGATGCATCCGATGCAGTTTGCGTTCGAAAGCGACCAGAAACAAAGAAGCCAGATAGGAGAACAACGGTATTCCCCAAAAACGACGTGTTTCGTTCGTAATAAGAACAATTCGTGCTCCCAGACCGATATAAACAGCGTTCAGAAAATAACGAGTCTGATGAGTTTCCCCATCAAAGTAACTGAATACCCCGACATCCACTTTTCTAAGCCTGCGATTAATCAGTACATCTACAGCACCCTTAAAATCATCAGAATCCAATCCCCAGTACTTAGCAAAATCATTTCCTATGCCATTGGGAATGATACCAAAAGCAATTTCATGTTTATCAGGAACATCCGAAAGCATAATGCCGTTTATCGCATCATTTATCGCTCCGTCTCCCCCAACAATCACAATCGTACGATAACCATTGTTTGCCAGTGTACGAGCCAACCTCTCCACCGACCCGAATCCTTCCGACTGCACATAATCAAACAACACTCCGCGGCTTTCCATGTAGCCCCGAATCTCCTTCCAACGCTTTTGTGCTTTCCGGCTTCCAGCTTTGGGGTTATATATCACTCCCCAACGAGTAGGTTCCACTGCCATGTTCTTAATCTTTATTGAGTAATCCGATTATTTCATTTACTTTTTCCTCCATCGGGCGAGTTGCATCTATCCAGTGTATGGTAAACCCACGACGCTCCATTCCCCGAAACCAGGTCATCTGCCGCTTGGCAAACTGATGAATGGCTATTTCCAACTGGTGAAACATATCGTCGTACGTTATCTGTCCCGTAACATACAAAGTAAGGTATTTGTATTCCAGACCATAATAAATAAGGTCATCCGGATGAATTCCTCCATCTATCAGTGCCCGAACTTCATCTACCATGCCCTCATCCAAGCGTTGCTTCAGGCGTCTGGATATTTTCTCCCGACGCAAGTCACGGTCAATATCCACACCGATTATCAAGCTGTGAATCTTGGGAAATTCTCGTGCCTCAACAGGCTGATGCAAATAATATTCTTCTATTTCGATAGCCCGAACAGCCCGTTTTGCCGTATCCACATCGGTTGTATTATGCAACTTTTTATAAGAAGACAGGATTTCGGTCAGCTCTTCAAGCGATTTGCCTGCCAGTTTTTCCCTCAATTCAGGATTTTCCGGCACCGGCAACAACCGGTACCCCTTTAAGACCGACTCCAGATACATTCCCGTACCTCCACATAAAACGGGCAACAGCCCACGTGAGCGCATATTTTCGTAAGCCTTCAAAAAGTCGCGTTGAAATTCAAACACATTATATTTATATCCCGGTTCTGCAATATCAATCAGATGATAGGGCACACGATAGCCATCCACCACATAATCGGCAAGGTCTTTTCCCGTACCTAAGTCCATACGCCGATAAACCTGCCGGCTGTCTCCACTAATAATTTCCGTGTGCAACCGTGCAGCAAGAGCTGCCGCCAATGGAGTTTTCCCAGAAGCCGTCGGACCAAGTATAGTTATCAGATCAAAATTCATACGCTACCTTTAAAAAAGTTCCGACGGCAAAGATAACCTTTTTCTTAAACACAAGTAAGATAAAAGCAGCAAGTTTTTATAAAGAGAATCCTAATTTCCATCAACACTCAACAGATTTACCATCTGACTGATTATATAAGGTTTCCATTCATCCAGAACAGTCCGAAAGTCTTCACCTTTCTCCATCATTGTTTCTCTCATCAATTTTCGGGAAACAAAAGGAAACGTCAGTGCACTGTAAAAAGTCAGAAATACAATCCGAAGGGGAACCCTGCGCAACCTCCCCTTATCCATTTCCTCAAGCAGATAATTCTTCAGCTCAGCAAAGAAATGCTCCACCTTCAAATCGGAATATGTCTTGAGCAGAAAGTCCACATCGCGGTCTATCTCCCTCAACATGAACAAAGGCAAATAAGGATTTTCCTGCAACAGATTATAATACACATCCACAATCTGCTCCACACGCACAGACAACGACAAATCCCGATTTGTAATAATATCCTGAAACTTTGGTATGACTGATGCCACAATCATACCAAAGACAGCATTAAACATTTTATCCTTCGTCCGGAAATAATAATGCAGCCCCGGGCGGTTTATTCCTACCCTTTCCGCTATTTCACTCATACAGGCATCGGTATATCCCTTTTCCATGAACACAGACTTGGCTGCATCAATTATCCGTTCCTCCAGGCTGGAACCTTTGACTTCCTCAGACATGGCTGCTTATTTTAAATGGTCTATAAATAACAGAAGACGGTTGGTTATGTTTACGTCACTCACACCACTGTCAAAATCCAAAGATAAGATATTCATTTCCGGGAAAAAATATTTTATACGTTTTTCCACTCCTTTCGAAACGATATGATTGGCAATACAGCCAAAAGGTTGCAGACTGATTACATTGAATATCCCTTGGCGGGCATACGACATGATTTCTGCCGGAAGCAGCCATCCTTCGCCAAACTGCGCATTCAGCGATATCACCTTACGTGCATCGGCAGCCTCCTCGAAAATATCTTTAAACGGAATGAAATAGCGGAAGTTCATGCCCACTTTATTAAACTTACCGATCTGCTTACCGATAATCTTATAAGCCGACTTGTAGACAAAATCGGGCATAACACTTTTCTGTATACACGATTCCACTCTCACCTTCCTATTTACAAAATTCTGCATAAAGAAATCAGTCAGAACAGAAGGTACAACTTCGATCCCCTGCTCCGTCAACCAGCCTATAACATTCTTTTGGGCAAAAGGATTAAACTTCAAGAAAATCTCGCCTACGACTCCAACTTTCGGGCAATGCACATCGCGACAAATCTCATTAAAGCGATCGGCAGCAACAGACAATACGTCAAGCAAATTCTTGGTACGCTTCTCCAGTATCAGCGTTTCAGCCTGTTTCAAGAAATCATCACGCAGGCGAGCAGCCTGTCCCGGCTCTTTCTCGCGTGCTGCCGCTGCATAATAAAACTTCGAAATACAGTCACTATACAAAATAGCCCGTAAGGCAACCGGCAAAATCTTTATCCAGTTTACCTTAAGCCCCGGCTGCTTGTTCTCCAGCGAACCGCCAAACGTCAACGACACAACCGGAGTATGAGGATATCCCGCCTCTTCCAGCGCCTTCTTTATCAAAGAAACATAATTACTGGCACGACACTGGCCACCAGTCTGCGTCATGGCAACAACCGTTTCTTCAGGATTGTAGCGCCCACTCTTAAAGGCTTTAATCACATCGCCCACAATCAACGTTGCCGGATAGCAGACCTCATTATTGGCATATTTCAGTCCCCACTCACAAGACTCTGCATTACTTAATGCCAGATTCTCGACATCATATCCAGCCAGACGCATAATAGCGGGAATAAGCGGAGATATAAAAGGAGTAAAATAGGGAACCAGAATCTTCTTGCTCTTGAAATTATCATCGCAAGCCGCAACAGCAACGGGCTTGTTCGTCACCTTTCTGTCGGTTTTATGCTCATGAAACAACTTCATACTTTCTATCAGCGAACGGATTCTCAGTTTCATGGACCCGACATTGTTTATATCGTCGAGCTTAAGCAACGTAAATGTCTTGCCACTCCGAATCAGAACATCCCTCACTTCATCTACGAGAAAAGCATCCGGACCGCAGCCGAAAGAAGTCAATTCTACAAACTGTACATCATCTGCCTGCGCAGCACACCACTGTGCCGCTTCCAAAATCCGATTCGGATAAGACCATTGAGCCAGGAAATGAACATTTTCCACCTTCTGTCCTTCGCCTCGAACGATATCATCGGAAATGACATCTATTCCCATATCACACAAGACATCCGAGATTTTATGCTGAATCAGCATATCTGTATGATACGGACGTCCGGCAAGGAGCACAGTCATGCGTTTGTTGCAACGGGCATTCTCCAGCATCTGTTTATTGTGGCTTGCCAAAGTACGGCCATAGTTTTCCTGTTCCTCCGTCGCTTTGACAAATGCTTCCTTTATCACCGGTTCTTCCACACCCAGTCCTTTCAGATACTTGCAGCATTGTTTATACAGCAAATCCTTATCCTTGAATGAAATAGCAGGCGAATCGATAGGAATACCTGCCGACTGTACACTTTTTACGACTTCCGAATATCCCGTAACTACGGGGCAGTTGTAACTGTTTTGTTCCTTTCCTCTTCGCTCAAAGATAACAAACGGAAGAAAAATCCGGTCGACTTTCTGGGCAATCAAGTTCTGCACATGAGCATGTACCAGTTTTGCCGGAAAACAAATATTGTCGGACATCACCATTCTGGCGCTCTGCTCATAACCGGAATAAGTAGACTCACCCGACAAACGAACCTCAATTCCACATGCTGTCAGCAAGGTATGCCAGAACGGGAAATTCTCATACATGTTCAGGCTACGAGGTATTCCGACCACCATCCGCGGTTTTTCGGGCACGGTCTTACTGCGTCCGAAGAGGAGTTCATTCTTGAAGCGATAGATATTCTCGCCCGGCTGTTCCTTCGAACCGTTGGTAAAAATCTTTTCGCAACGGTTTCCCGAATAATAATTCTTGCCATTATCGAACCGGTAACGGAATACCTGACATTGGTTATCGCATCCCTTACAATGCAACACATGAGTAGAATAGTGTGCCTGTGAAACGATTTCATCCAAAGAAACGGCTGTATTGCAATGCTCCCGGGCGTAAATGGCGCAGCCAAAAGCCCCCATCAGTTCCGGCATATCGCAACGGGTAACTTGTGCTCCGGTCAGTTGCTCCAAAGCACGGACCACGGCATCATTACGCATAGTTCCACCTTGTACGACGATATGATGTCCCAGTTCTGAAACATCTTTCAGTTTCAGAACCTTATATAAGCAGTCCTTTACAACAGAATAGGCAAGTCCTGCGGCAATATCATCCACAGTAGCTCCCTCACGAAGTACCTGCTTCACCTTCGAATTCATAAAGACAGTGCATCGTGAGCCCAGATCGCAAGGCTTCGAGGAGCGGCACGCAGCCAGTGAGAAATCATGTGCCGTATATCCCAACGTATTGGCAAAGGTTTCGATAAACGACCCGCAACCCGACGAACAGGCCTCGTTTATCTCAATGCGGTCGATAATACCATTGTTGACAAATATGGCTTTCATATCCTGTCCGCCTATATCCAGTATGAAAGACACGTCGTTGTCCAAATAATGAGCCGCTACATAGTGGGCAATTGTTTCTACAATACCGGCATCCAACTGAAAGGCTGCTTTTATCAAATCCTCGCCATAGCCCGTAGAGCAACTCCCTTTAATGTTCAGTGTAGCTTGAGATTCCTCGCATTGTTTCTGCAAGAGGCTCAATCCTTCCGCCACAGTTTCTATGGCATGTCCGCCGTTCGGCTTATAATAGGTAAACAAGATATTGTCATCCGAGTCGGTCACTACAATCTTAGTCGTCGTAGAACCGGAATCAATGCCGATATATACATCCTGCACGCCCGGTTTCAGTGACGCCCTTCCAAGTTTGTTCCGTGAAATTTGCCGCTGCCAGTCTTCATAGTTTTCCTTACTCGAAAAAATTGGCATCAAGCCGCTACACTGATTATACGCAGTAGATGTTTCGGTAGTCAGCTTGGCAATCAGATCGGAAAGCCGGCATATCTTACTATCTTCGTGTATTGACAATGCTGCCCCGGTAGCCGGAAGCAAAGCACCGTTTTCAGGCAAGACAACTTCCTTTTCATCCAGATGCAGATACTCCATAAAGGCCTTTCGTAAAGCCGGAATGAAAGTAAGCGGTCCTCCGCAAAACAAAATCGGAGACTTGATATCCCAGCCGTGAGCCAACGTCACAACAGTCTGAACTGCTACCGCATGGAATATAGAAGCGGCAATGTCTTCCCTGCTTACATTCTTGGCAACCAGATTCTGAATATCAGTTTTACAGAAAACACCGCAACGGGAAGCTATGGGATAGACCTGTACAGCCTTTAGTGCCAGTTCGTTCAACTGGTCGACGGTTGTTCCCAGTATGACAGCCATCTGATCGATGAAAGCTCCGGTACCTCCGGCACAGTTTCCGTTCATACGCAAGTCGGCAGGTTCTCCATGCTTGAAGAATACAATCTTTGCATCCTCACCTCCTATATCGATCATGGAAGCCACATCCGGATAATCTTGCCGGATTGCCTGAGTTGCAGCCACCACTTCCTGAATAAACGGAAACGCATATTGTTCCGACATGCCTAAGCCTACCGAACCGGTTACACAGACGCTGACATCAATATCTCCCTCTTCAATCAATAACTCTTTCAATATATCGGCGACCACGGCTTTTGCTCTTGCGTTATGTCTTTTATATCTTGAAAACAAGAGCTTTTTTTCCTCGCCTAACACAACAATTTTTACCGTTGTAGAACCTATATCAATACCTATCTTCAACATAATTTTGACTTATTTTACATCATAGTCAGACGCAAAAGTAGAGAACATGTTTTATTTTAAATCACGGGCAAAATAATAATTAACATTATTTATCCGTGCCGGAGAATACATATAAGCCTTATTAACAGAGGAGTATATCAAGTTGCAGTAGCCAAAAACCGATTATAAACCGGCAGGTATTTTTTTGAAAGGCCAAAGTTTTTTACACGAAGGAAGAGCATTTTTCAAGATAAATTACTATCGTACATACTATAAGATAACGGCATGTGCCAAGAGTTTAAATGAGTTTTAAATAAAGATACAAGCCCAACATAAGAATAAGCATACGACATCTTTTCTGTAACGCATAGATATCTCATCTATTTTTTGTACAAAAAATAAAATCTTTTGTACAAAATTTAAAAAAAGATGGCGACGTTTTCCCGAACTTCTCAGGAGAAAAAAAATAAAATGTCCTTTACCGCTTTTGACACTCTCCTATTCCAACAGAGAAGAGAACAAAAGCAGTAAAGGACATTCCTGCTATTTCCAATAATAATTAGCGGTTAGGTGTATCCCACACCTTTGTTTCCGAGCAATGAATATTCAAACTCTGGTCACCACATTTTATGGTGAAATCACCTTTTTCCAGACGCCATTTGCCGTCGTATCCTACAAAGGCAAGGTCACTTCCCTTCAGTTTCAGAGTTACGGTCTTGGTTTCACCCGGATTAAGTGCGATTTTTTCGAAGTTGCGCAGGCGGATATTGTCAGGAGTACTGCTTGCAACCAAGTCTTTGGAATAAAGCAATACACTTTCTTTTCCGGCTACCTTTCCGGTATTGGTCACGTCGACCGTAAACACCAGTTCGTCGGATGCAGCAAAATCGGAAGTATTCACTTTCAAGTTGCTGTAACGATAAGTAGTATAGCTCAAGCCATATCCGAAAGGCCACTGCACATCCATTACCGAATCATAGTTGTAGTTTCCACCCATCTGTCCCATGTTTTCGCAAGGCTTGTAGTCGTAGTTGGCCAGAGCATTGATGTATTTAGGATAGGTGAAAGGCAGCTTGCCACTGAAGTTGGCATCGCCGGCAAGCAGATTAGCAAGTGCATCGCCACCGTAGTTGCTGGGCAACATGACATGGACTACCGCTTTTGCCAGCGGAACAATATCGTTGATGATGCGCGGACGGCCTTCATTCAATACAAGGATAACAGGCTTTCCGGTAGCAGCCAAGGCTTTTACCAGATTTCGCTGGTTTTCTGATAAGGTCAGGTCGCTCAGGTTACCCGGAGTTTCGCAGTACGAGTTTTCTCCGATGCAGGCGATGATTACGTCGGCACGGCTGGCTGCGGCAACCGATTTTTCGATTTCCGGCTGGTTTTCTTCCCACCAGTTGTCGTTCTTGTAAGGAGCATAAGTCACACCCGGTTCGTAAATGATGTTCTCCTTGCCATACTTGTTGCACAGAGCTTCGTAAATGGTATTGTAAGCTCCCGCAAACTCATCGGCACGATGTCCCTGCCAACTGTACGACCATCCCCCGTTGAGGCAGCGCATTGAGTTGGCGTTCGGACCGGCGAGCAAGATTTTCGTACCTTTGGCAAGCGGCAGAATATTGCCTTCGTTCTTCAGCAGCACTTCCGATTCTTCGGCAGCCTGCAAAGCCTCAGCCGCAAACTCTTTCGAACCAAACTTGTCATATTTCTTGATGTCCCAGTATGGATGGTCGAACAAACCTAAGCGATATTTCAGACGCAATACGCGGGCTACGGCATCATCGATGCGGCTCATCGGTACTTCACCCTCCTGAACCAGTTCTTTCAGGTAGTCGCAGAAGCTCACTTCGTAGGGCACCATCGACATGTCGATACCGGCATTGATGGCAATCTTGACAGCCTCTTTCTTGGTTGCTGCAATGTGGTCGCGTGTACACAGGTTATTGATGTCCGCCCAGTCGGTCACAATCATACCGTCCCAGTTCAGATCTTCCTTCAGCCATCCGGTCAGCAGTTCGCGATTGGCATGGAAAGGCATACCGTTGTCCACGCCCGAGTTAACCATCACCGACAAGGCTCCAGCTTTCACAGCCGCCAAGAACGGAGCGAAATGCTTCTCACGCATATCACTTCGTGAGATAGACGAGGGTGTACGGTCCTTGCCCGATACCGGAACGCCGTAACCCATGTAATGTTTCATGCAGGCAGCCACATTGTATTCGCCGATGTGGTTCGGGTCGCTTCCCTGAAAGCCCTTGACTGCCTCAACACCCATTTCGGCATTTACATAGCAGTCTTCACCGTAGTTTTCCCACATACGCGGCCAGCGCGGGTCACGTCCCAGGTCGACTACCGGCGCATACGTCCAGGGAATACAGCCAGCCTTCGTTTCGTAAGCGGAAATCTCAGCACCACGGCGCACCAGCGCACGATTGAAAGATGCCCCCATATTCACTCCCTGAGGGAACATAGTTCCATCGAGTGTGTAGGTGGTACCATGAATCTGGTCGACACCATATATACAAGGAATACCGATTTCCTTCATCGATTTATCCTGAATCTGCTTGATGGCCGCAGCCCATACTTCTTTCTTCTGAGCCACACTTAAAGGTACATTCAAGATAGAGCCTACCTTATATTTCCCGATTACGGTATCAAGCATAGCCTCACTGAGTTTAAAGCCATCCTTACTTCCCGGAAAATCGGTTACCACGTCTACCGTTATTTCGCACATCTGTCCGATTTTCTCTTCGAGTGTCATTTTCTTCAGCCATTCCTGAATGTGTGCCTCGATTACCGGATCGGCAGGAATAGCGGGAGCAGTCTGAGCTATTCCCGCAAGGCTTCCCGCACACATCATGGAAGCCATTACCAAGTTTCGAATGTTATTCATACTATTAATCAGTTATAAATTGTTGAGTTGCTTTTTTCAGTCCCGTGCCCGACACCTCCAGTTGGACCGTTCCTTTCTGTCCTTCCAGCGAACGTATGATGACTTGTGCCTTTCCGGCGAAAGCCTTGATGCGGAAAGTCTTCTCGCCGTTGACAGGACGTTCTGTTTCTTTGAATCCCGGATCACCGTTTCCATATCCCAAGATGGTAGCGGGCCCCGTCAGAGTTACTGTCATTTCATTCATGGCATCGGGTACCTCACGGTTTTTCTCGTCTTTCAACGTCAGGTCTACGATCGCAATATCCTGACCGTCGGCTTTCAAAGTTGTATTATACGGTTCCATCAATATACGGGCAGCCTTGCCTGTTGTTTCTATTTTCTCTACCATGATTTTCTTTCCGCCTTTGTATCCTTTAGCCATTAAGGCTCCCGGACGATAAACCGTCTTCCATTCAATATAACCATCGGCAGGCATTGGCTTCCGCCCCAAGTTCTTTCCGTTGACAAACAATTCCACTTCGTCACAATTACTATAGGCCCAAACCCTGATACTATCCCCTTCGTGACCAGACAGGTTCCAATGCGGAGACAAATGTAGCACCGATTCGTCGGTCCACCACGATTTCAGATAGAAAGCCTCATCCTTCGGGAAACCACAATAGTCGAATATTCCAAACTGTGAGCCGGTTGCCGGATAAAGCATTGGGTTCGGTTCTCCCCTATAATCCAGTCCCGTCCAGTAAAACAATCCGGCCAGCCAGGGACGTTCATGGTAGAACTGCCAGCCACGTGCCATGGCATTGACAATACGATTGTCATCTTCAGCCGTACGGTTGATAGGCGCCATCCAGCCACGCAACGAATCGGTGTAATAAACGTTACGCGTTCCGCACCCCGATGTTTCTTCCGAACCCACCGGAGCATACCAGTCGGGATGTTCGCGATGATATTCATCGATTGGATTCTGGCGAAGATAATTATACCCTTTCACATCGACTCCGAAAAGAGAAACCCGTCCACCGGCAGTACCCTGTGTTGTCAGTCGGGTGGAATCCAGCTGATGTACGTATTCACTCATCGATTGAGTAATACGCAATCCGCGTTCGTTCCCTTCGAGTGCCCACTCTTCGTTTCCGATACTCCACAGAATGATGCACGGATGATTGCGGTCGCGTTTAATCATCCGCTCCAGCAAATCGACATGTTCCTTATTAATCCCCATCAAGCGATTCTCTTCGATAACCAGCATTCCCATACGGTCGCACAAATCGAGCATGGCAGGCGATACGGGATTATGAGAAGTACGTATCGCATTGCTGCCCATCGATTTCATTTTTTCGATCCGGTATTTCCACAATCTGTCGGGAATACCTGTTCCTACTCCCGCATGATCCTGATGCAAGTTGGTACCTTTCAACTTGACGGGACAGCCGTTCAACAAAAATCCTTTCTGCGGATTGAACTCAATGTTACGGATTCCAAAACTCGTCGTATACGTATCGACCAGTTTCTCGCCGACATATACATCTGTATATAAGGTATACAAATAAGGATGCTCCAAATCCCATAGATGAATATTGTCCATCGTCGCCGACTGCAACAATTTCACTTCTTCCTGCTTGGAAGCTAAAGTCGTGCTTGATTCCTGCGTGCGGACTACTTCCTTACCCGTCGCATCGAGAATACGGTTGACGACCTTACAACCTGCTGCCTCCAGCCCTTTGTTCGCCAAGCAGACCTCTATATTTACATCGGCAGTCTTATAAGAAGGATCAATATGCGTTGCAACAAATGTGCCGAAAGGAGCAACATGTACCTGCGACATCTTGTCCAGCCATACATCCCGATAAATGCCCGCTCCTTCGTAATACCATCCTTCTTCTGTACTGGCGTCCACACGGACGGTCAGCAAGTTTTCGCCACCATAATTCAAGTATTCTGTCAAATCGTACACCTGAGTGGCATATCCACTCGGCTCATGACCTAAATAAAAGCCGTTGCAAAAGACCTGCGCATTACGAAAAATGCCGTCGAACCGTACACTGATGTGTTTTCCTAAATCCTTTTCTGGTATATAAAACTTACGCCGATACCATCCGACACTGGTTTCCGGATATTTCCATCCGACGGTCTTGTATCCATGACTATGGCTTGCCTCTTTCGAAAAAGGAAGGTCTACCACCCAGTCGTGCGGCAAATTGACTGTCTGCCACGTGCTGTCATTAAACTGTTCGGAACTGGGCCCCTGATTCTGATTAAAGGATTTAGCTTTCGCAAAATAGGTGAAATACTCTGTACCATGAGTAAAATCCTTCTTCATGTCGCCCGCATGTCCATAGGCAAATTTCCACCCATTGTTCAGCAATATAGCTTCTCTTGCCTGTTGCGCACTGACAGACAGACAGGCAATAAACTGTATAAGCAGCAATACAGATAATAGTTTTTTCATAATATTTTCAATAAGATTTTGTCGATGCCTAAAAAATAGTCCTGCAATGCCGAGTATTAATAATCTCATCACCATAACGATCGGTCCGATCCTTACAGTGATGAGTTTTATGTCTATTTCCACTAAAAGATATTATCCTCTACGCTTTGCAGAAGCGTTCCAGTGTTTCCATGCACATACGCCCGTTATGATAAGGACATTTCCAGAAGCCAGCCTTATCATCTTTGGTATTGACCGTACCGTCGGCATATAAACTCCAGTGCCACTCCCCGTGTTCTCTGTCAACCAAATGGTTTTTGATAAAATTCCAGCACCGCAAAGCTTTCTCCAATGCCGACTGATCAGCAAAATGCTGATAGAGATTCAGGTGACCAACCACGTTTTCTGCCTGTACCCACCAGTGCAGTTCACGGTCTACCTTGCCTTTACTTACAAAGTTTTCATAAATCATGCTTCCATCCGGATTCAATCCTTCATCGGCTGCCGCCGCAATTTTTATAATAGCCGGTTCTACCTTTTCCAGCAAATCTTTATCGCCCAAGACCAAAGCTGCTTCGTGAATCAACCACGATGCCTCAATGTCATGTCCGTACGATACAATCTGATACTTATTGGTCCAGTCGTCTTCAAAAAACAAATTCAGGTGGTAAGTGTCTGCATCGAGTATTTTATCCAGAAACAAGTTGACCAAGTTACGAATCTGCTTCTTCAGATATTCATCTTTCCATACACGATACAGATTGGTATAAGGCTCCAGAATATGCAAATGCGTATTCATGGTTTTCTTCTCATTCTCGTCTTTATCACTCAGACGCATGTCCTCTATCGGATGCCAGTCGCGGGTAAGCGCTTCCAGATAGCCATTTTTATCAGCATCGAAGCTATATTTTTCGATTACTTCAAACAAACGTTTAGCGTAATCCAGCGCTTCCGCATCGCCTGTAGCACGAACATATTCACTCAATCCGTAAATAGCAAATCCTATGGCGTAAATCTGTTTCTTAGTATCAAGCGGCTTTCCCTCACAATCCAGCTCCCAATAAATGCCACCAAACTCAGCATCATAAAAATGGTCAATCAGATAACGTTTGGCACGAGTAGCCGTTTCCAGATACTCTTCTTTTCCCAACAGACGGTAGGCAGCAGAGAATGTCCATAAAATACGGGCATTCAGAATCGCTCCCTTCGAAGCTGATGCCTCCAAGACATCGTTTCCTGTAATGCGACCATAGAAACCTCCGCGTTCGCGGTCAATCATCTTTGTCATCCAAAAAGGAAGTATATTATTTTCCAGCTCTGCCTTTACTTCAGCACACAACTGGCTTATCTTTTCATTGTCCATCTTTTTTCGATTTTCGTTTTAAATTCAATTGTTCCATGATACCTTTCATTTTCTGCTCACCCAACGGATAACAAACTATGAAAAGAACGGATATAAACGCTGCCATGGCAGGAAGCAAACTTAAAAACATCTTGATGCCATTGATCGTTTCTGCACTC
Organism: Phocaeicola sp. HCN-6420; assembly: GCF_037890145.1. Classification (NCBI taxonomy): domain Bacteria; kingdom Pseudomonadati; phylum Bacteroidota; class Bacteroidia; order Bacteroidales; family Bacteroidaceae; genus Phocaeicola; species Phocaeicola sp. HCN-6420. The sequence continues at coordinate 17,536 of NZ_JBBKBJ010000013.1, read as the reverse complement.
TGAACGGCATTGGCCTGAAAGCCGAAGAAAGACAACAGCCATCCGGTAACCGCCGTACCTATTGCCCACCCGAATTTCTGGCTCATCGATGAAGCACTAAATATCAGTCCTGTTGCACGGTTGCCTGTCTTCAGTTCCGAATAATCGGCACAGTCAGCATACATAGACCAGAGTAAGGGGAAAATGCTACCCGCACAAATACTGATCAGACACTGGAAGATAAAAATCAGCATCAGGTCGTCATTGTCGAACCAGAAGAATATGACACTCAATACGGAAGCAACCAGCATAGAAAGAGCGAATGTTTTCTTCTTTCCTACCTTGTTACTCATAGGAGCTGCCAAAATAACTCCAACGATATTGGCTATCTGCCCGATAGAAAGGTATAGGCCACTTAAAACAAACGATACGCCCATCACTGAAATAGAACGATATTCATCTTCTACCACAAAATACTTGAAATAATATACGGCTGCCCCGTCACGAATAGAATTAAAGACTAAAGTCGCAACTCCGGCACCAAATAATATCCACCAAGGCTTATTGTGAAACAAATCTCTTATATCGTCTTTCAGCGAAGTTTTCTTATCATTGATTGGTTTTACACGTTCTCTTGTCCAGGCAAAACATCCAAAGAACAACAAGGCGCACATTACGGCTATTACAATTACAGCCATGCACCATCCAAACTGCTGGTCACCCAGGTCCTTACTATGCCCGCTGAATACATTTACCATTGGCATGAACAGCAAAAGTGCAATAAAACTGCCAAGATAAGCAAACATCATACGATATGTAGACAGCGTATTACGATCTGCCGGATCAGGACTCATAACTCCCAACAATGAGGCATAAGGAACATTGATAGCCGAATATACCATCATCATCAATGAATAGGTAATGTAAGCATATACCAGCTTCCCCATATCTCCGAAAGGAGGTGTATAAAAAGTAAGTACTCCTATCAAGGCAAACGGAACGGCAAGGAACAACAAATATGGGCGAAATTTTCCCCATCGGCTGGAAGTACGATCGGCTACCACACCGACAATCGGATCGAATACGGAATCCCATATTCGAGTAACCAAAAACATTGTTCCCACCATAGCAGCAGGCAACCCGAATACATCCGTGTAAAATATCATCAAATAGGCACCGAACAACTTCCAAAACATGGAAGAAGCCATATCACCAAAACCATAACCAATCTTTTCCGTGAGCTTTATCATAGTAGTACTTACTTTCCTTATTATTTCATCAGTTTCATGTTTTTATCAATCAAGTGCTTCAAGGTTTCTACTGAAGCTGTAGTAGTCAAACCATCCTGCGGAGTATTCATACAATAATCCACCAACTTGTCAATAGTAGAAACAGCTACATGCATACGTGTATCGGAAGAAGCATAATATATAAAGACCGTTCCGTCTTCGTCGGCAATCCAGCCATTTGTAAACAATACATTCGAAACATCACCAATACGCTCTTCTCCTTCGGGAGCCATGAAGTAACCGCCCGGAGATGCAATCAGCTTGCTGGGATCTTCCAATGAAGTCATATACATATAAAGCACATAACGCAGACCAGCAGCACAGCCGCGTACACCATGAGCCAAGTGCAACCATCCTTTTGGTGTCTTGATAGGATGAGGACCTTCGCCGTTCTTTACTTCCTTGATGGTATGATAGTAACGGCAATCGATAATTTTTTCTTCCTTGATCTCTGCATGAGTAATATCGTCTACCAGCGCCCAGCCGATACCTCCACCGCTTCCGGCATCGATAAATCCATCCTGTGGACGAGTATAGAAGGCATACTTGCCGTCGACAAACTCCGGATGAAGCACAACATTACGCTGCTGACTCTTTGATTTCAGGTCCGGCAGACGTTCCCATGTCTTCAAGTCTTTGGTCCGGGCGATGGCAGCCGTTGCTGTTGCTGAAGACAAATCTCCGGCAGGTGCATTGTCGTCGTGACGTTCTGCACAGAAAATGCCATAAATCCAGCCATCTTCATGGGCAGTCAAACGCATATCGTAAATGTTGGTAGCAGGTATTACATCATCGGGCATCGTAATGGGATAATCCCAGAAACGGAAATTGTCGACTCCATTCGGGCTTTCGGCAACAGCAAAAAAAGATTTACGGTCGGCACCTTCTACACGCACAACCAATAAATACTTTCCGTTCCACTTGATAGCCCCCGAATTCATCGTAGCATTCATCCCGATACGTTCCATCAAATATGGATTCGTTTTTTCGTCAAGATCATAACGCCAAAATACAGGTGTATGGGCAGCCGTCACTACCGGATATTTATAGCGAGTAAAAACTCCGTTTGTTTTTTCTACAGGCTCATTTTTACGAGTAATCAACTCTTCATACTGAGCGAACAATCTTTTTACTTTCTCATCAAACGCATTCATTGCAATTAGTTTTATAATCAATTATTTTATTGTTTTCATATCTCCGGCAAACAATGTACGAGGGTCATTGTAAAATTTCACAAAGTCGGCAGCCGACGGATGTCCCGGGTAAGGTGCATAAAAATGATTTTCTTTTTCACGTGCATTTCTCCATACCAGTACATAACTTATCGGATATTTTTCTATAACCGGCATCAGTGTCTGTGTCCACCAAAGTGAATCGGGAATCGTTTCATATCCAGTTTCGGTTACGGCCATTGCTTTCTGATGTGCTTTGCTTACTTGTGATACAATGGTAAGTGCATTATTCAGGCTCTTTATATAGGCATCTCTATCAAACTGATAGGCATCTACTCCTATCAGGTCTATAATACTATCTCCCGGATAACGTTCCAGATATTCTGTAGAATCCTGAGGTTCTGTACCCGGAGAATAAGCATATAAAAGCTGAGTGGCTCCCTTTTCCTGCATACGGTCGTAAGTCATTTTCCACAGAGCCTTGTAATCTTCTGCAGAGCACAAGTTCTTTCCCCACCAGAACCAGCTTCCCGTATGTTCGTGCCAAGGACGGAATAATACAGGAACCTTCACACCTTCGGGAGTCTGTATCGAATTCAAGAAATCGGCTATCTTATCCAGCCAGCCAATAAACTTGTCATGGTTGGCACCTCCGGGCAAAATGGATTTAACGACAGTAGAATCACTTACATCCCATGCATCTTTTCCTGTAACAGGATTGTCTACATGCCAACTGATAGAGGACATTCCTCCACGCTCGTATTGTGCAATCACCTCTTTCCGGATACGGTCTACCGAAACATTATCCAAAGTCTTATTACCATATATTTCCATTCTTCCCAAATCGAAAGACATCATAGCAGGATAATCTCCGCAGACACTTTTCACATCGCTCCGGTTTTCATCTCCATCCCAACCAATACCGTATATAGGATCGTCGTGATGACCAAACATAAATTGTTTTTGCTGAGGAAGCTTCTTTAATATCTTTAGCATAGAACATGCTTCTGGTGTTTTTTCCATGTCAGATTGTTTTTTTTGTTGCGTACCGCAAGCAGTTAGACAAGTGCCGATAATCATAGTTGAAATTATAGCTTTCGAGATTTTCATAATGATTAGTTTTATTATTTAACATCAGCAAAGATAGAGAAATTTTATACCACGGAATGATACAATCTTAACATATACATATACGTTCTTTCTTTTTAGCATTCAGATATTATATTGTACTAAACACAAAGGAGTGACCATGTTTCCACATGATCACTCCTCATATTCAAAAATAAAAAAGCAATATCATTTAAAAGACGGAAGCGACTCACGAGCGATCACATACGATTGCGACATAGCATCCAGCCACCATTCCTGACTTGCATGCGATAAGGAAACACCTTCTCCGTCATACCATGGCATAAACCACAACCAACGGGCTCCTGCATTCCATTGTTCAGAAAGTAAGCCCAACTCTGCATTAGCATCGATATTAGCTCCACATTCACTTAATGTTACCATCTTATTTCCATGCTCCGATACCGTCATCTGATACTGAGAGGCACAATCTGCCGCATCGTTTCCATACAGATCTCGACCAATAATATCAACATACTGATCACCCGGATACCAATCTGTATCACCCGTTTCAGTTGTCCATACCCATATCAGGTTATCCAAGCCCTGAGCCTTGAAATAATCAAACATCTGAATCCACAGCTTCTTAAAGCTCTCAGCATTTTTACCCCACCAGAACCATCCACCGGCAGCTTCATGAAGTGGACGCCAGATGACTGGAATACCGGCATCTTTCAGTAATTTAAGATAACCGGCAACTTTTGCCAAATCACTGTTTATCGTCTGATATTCCCATGTTCCTTCGGTAAAAGCGTTATCTATATCAAAAGAAGTCTGATCTTTATAAAAAGCGACATCACTGCTCCCTTCGGATACAGGAACATTCCAGTGCCACATAGCGGCAACCAGCCCACCATTATTCCACCAGTTTCTGACAGGAGTAATATCTCCATAATCAATCCAGCTTCCTGCTGCCGAAGCATTCAGATGAATATAATCAAAGCAATTCAGTGCCGGATATTTTCCTGTCCAACTATAAACTCGTTCTGCCTCTTCCGTATTCCATGCCACATTGGCCATTATACCCGAGATTGTTTTCTGTTCGTAGGTTTCCTGCAAGAAGTTATATACGTTCTGAGCCTCGGTTGTCAATGTGTTAACAGGTTCAGCATCCAGCCCCAAAGTAGTAAAACTAATCTCAACAGCAGGAGCCGGCATTGAGTTAGGACCTGTGACCAATCCTTCCGGAACAGAAAATGTATAGGTCGTATTGCGAGAAGGACAATTTACGACTACGACCAATGTAGGGCTTGAACCAATCACGTCAGCACTCACGATGCTTCCATCATTGGAAATCGACAATAAATCTTTTTTCTGCGATGCGAAAAAAACGTTCTTATCGTAAGTCAAACTGATTGTCACATTTCCCGCCTTTATTCCAGTAGTACCAGATGCAGGAGTAGAAGAAACCAGTGTCGGAGATGCAACCTGCGCTATTTCATGCTCTACCTCCGTTGAGCATGAAAGCGTAGTAAACAATGCTGCTATTAGCAACAAATATATATAGATCTTATTCATACTTTTATAACTTATTATTTAATATAAACTGATTCGATTGTATAATTCTGTCCGCTAACAATTAAACCTCCAGCCTGCAACTGAGTCAAGACATCCTGAGTTATTGTCAATGAAAAATTTCCATCAATAGTAAAATACTCCATGCCTGGAGCAATAGCTCCCCAAGTACTACCATTCTTAAATGATCCTTGTGCTCCAGATTTCAAATCGGAAACGACTACGGTAATCACCTGTCCTACCTGAGCCGCTGCGAATGAAGCGGATGGTATCTGTGCGTAACTAGACCATGAACCTGTATCCAGCGGACCTTCAAAAATAAGTGTCCCCATAGAACCTATAATTTCAAGCGGATAAGAAATTGTACCATTCGAAGAAATCAAATCCAGATTTACGGAACCAACGACATCGGCAGGTAAAGAAATCAATAACTTCGTATCGCGTAAAATAAATTGAACTTGATTTCCTGCTATCATAACTCGTTCCAGCTTATCTCCGTTGGCAACATCCAATTCCAACAAGGCTCCTGCTTCAACTTTATCAGGGACATTTACAAGATAACAGCACTGAGGTTTCGAGATGGAAAGTGAGGGAGCTTCTACCTGCTCTCCATTATGCATATTCAAAACAATATTACCCGTTTCAGCCTGCATTGGAACAACTACAGACAGGCGTTGTACCGAAGGAGAAGTAACTTCTACCGTCTGTCCGCCGTTGAATGTTACTGAAGCAACCAAATCCAGATTTTGACCATTTATCTGCAAACTTTCACCAGCCGGAACAGAGGAAGGAGTATAGCTCTCTACCTGCGGTTTCAATGTTTCAATTGTTACACTAACTTGTTTGCCACTCTTCGTATTCAATATAAGATTACCACTTTGTGCCATTTCAGGCATAACAACTTTCAGTTCATGTTCCGACTGAGCTGTCGGTACAATCGCTTCATCAACTCCAGGGAAAGATAAATCAGTAACAACATCCAGATTAGTACCAGTCAGAACAATTTCATCTCCTCCTCTAAGACCCGAAGCAGGAGCAGCAGCAACATCTGTCGGTACAGCCATGCTTACATGAGCAACAACAACTTCTACTCCCGAAGCAGGTACAGCAACAATATCCCCATCGGAGGTATTTTCTGGTAATGCAAACGTTATTTCGGTTGAATTATTCAACGTAAATTCGACTTCCGTTCCATCGGGCATTATCACCTGACGAACTAAATCAAGATGTTGTCCTGATATTTCGACCAAATCTCCCGGCTTAGCATTCTCCTTATTTACAACATTCTCTACAGAAGGCAGGGTCACTACTAATTCATCTTCTGAATAAATCAAATTAGGCAGTTCTTCACCATCAGACAGAATAATCTGTCCGGTTTGAGCCTCTTGAGGGACAACCAGCTGTATCGTATTACGTTCATGCGTAATAAAATTGTCTTCCGATACGACCACCTCATCCGCAAAAATAACTTCATGAATCAGATTCAGATACTCTCCTTCGATCGTCAACTCATCTCCCGGCAATACAGCCGACGGGGTGAAGTTGTCTATCGAAATGGGTTCCGTAAAGGTCAACTCTGTTTTCGTTGTAATATCTCCATTAGGAGTTCTTAAAGTAACCAGTCCCGGTTGCGCTTCCTGAGGAACAGTGATACGGATTTCCGTATCACTGATTACCTTAATATCTGTAATATCGGCACATCCAGGAAGAACAACAGCCGTCACCTGGTTCATACCACTTCCCAAGAATCTCAATTCACCACCACGTGCAACAGGAGACGGACCGAAAACATTTAAACTTATTCCTCCTATATACTGGTTAGTATCTACTTCATCACCTTTCAGACATGAAGTAAAAGAAACGCCTGTCAATAAAAGTGCTCCTGCCAAGCAAAGCACCGACAATTTATTTGTTTTCATTGTAATTCATTTTTTGATTAATAAATAGGAACAACTCGGATATTATCGATACAGATAGTTGGAGAACAAGCTGTTCCAGTTACTCCCCCGTTCCATACAAATAAAGTCAAACCAGTAATATCTGTTGCCGACAACGGAGAAATCGAAATACCAGAAGCACCATAACGGAAATCAGATAAAGGAATCGTTACCGTTGTCCATCCGGTAGTAGTATAACTTCCTGTAGACTGCCATGGAATCCACAAAGCACGCGGGAAAGTATCACCTTGAAAGAAGGTATTGTTCATATTATTTCCGCTTACCTCGTTATTTGTTGTGAGCAATACCTGCATAGCACATGCGCTCCAAGCGTCGGGTACATTTACTTCAAACTTCAATTGCAAATTACTCAAGTCTTCAAAATCGACCAATGTATTCAGATAAGGAGTAGCTTCATCTCCATAAGGCCAATATTCAAAAGCAAAGTCAGTATCATTCCAAGCACCGTTATCCAGATCGCCCTGGAAAATCAAATAATTACCATCCAATGAAGTAACCTTGTCCAATGTGCCAATAGTTGCTGCATGCCAACCGTTATCTTTTGCTATAGCATCATCGCCATCATCATCAAAGTCGAACAAAATACCATCACGCTCCATATAACGGAAAGTAGACTGTCCGGTTCCATAAATAGATTCCACATTAATGTATCCCATTTCAGCCCCATCGGGTATAACGAAACTAACAGCATTTCTCGTCAAGTCAGTTATTTCTGTAACTGGAACATTTCCTATTTCTATTGATAATGGGACATTCGGGTCATCGATAAAATAATCTCCATAAATTGTAGCAACCGTACCCGGTTGAGCATATTCGTTCGACATAGAAGTTATTTTCGGTGCCGGAACCAATACATTGAAATCATAGGTTACAGTTTCATGATTCTTATTAGTCAAATAAATCTTATTGGTAACCACACTCGGTATTGTGGAAGGAATATCCACAATCAAAGTATTGTCCGTAATCAAACTTGTATTCAGAATCGCTTTCTGATCGTTGAAATAAAGTTCATAAACACTTCTCAGATTTTCGCCAACCAAACAAATCGTATTTGCCATATAAGCTCCTGTTATCAATGAATCGGCTACCTCCGGATCTGTCATACGTATGTATTTTACAGTAGGAAGTCCATCTGATATTTCATATTTATCTGGTTCATCTTCACATGAAGTTACTACCATTCCAGAGATAATAGCTCCAATCATAACCAAGCCTTTTATATATCTTAGTATTGCTTTCATTTTACTTCTATTTTTATTAATAACTATACTCACTTCGTACATCCACATGAATCGGGTCTTCCATCAGATGAGGATTAAAGACAACATCTTCTGTAGGAAACGGCAATGTAAAGCTTGAAATAGTAACATTAGGTTTGACTGCGGTAGGATTATACCGATGTTCTTCCGGATTTACGGTAAAAGTACCAGTCTGATAATATGTTTTATACAAATCATCCAAGCCATAATAAACATCACGGCGTTGGTTCGTCAATTCATCTATTGCTCTTTGTGGATCATAATAAGACAAACGAACATAGTCATACCAACGATCTCCCTCACAAGCTAACTCCAAACGACGTTCTTTCCATACATCTTCCCACGTAATGACGGAAGGACGTTCGTATGTACTGATAGCTCTATGACGTACTTGATAAAAAGCATCAATTGCAGAGGCATCAGTAGTTGAACCATTATTACCAATTACAGCTTCTGCATAGATTAAATATACATCCGACAAGCGTAACAGATGAGTACTCAATTGACTGTGTTGAGATGAAGCAGATACCCCAGTTGCCGTCAAATGGTCATTGGCATTACCATACAACTGTTTTACTTCATTTGCTCCTGTTGCACTTTGATAAGTACCCGGACCACCTAAATTATCTGTATCATAAATGAAGTTGATATAATTGAAACCACCTTTATCTTGCCAAAAATATTCATAAACATCACCACACATCATCATCGTTGCTTTACGACGTGCATCGCCATTATAACGTGTCGGACTTAAAGCATTCTCACCAAAAGCATCTTGCAAATCGACGGACGGTCCGTTATACCCTCCCCAACAGTCACCAAATTCATCGAAACCAGTTATCGCCAAATCCGACTGTAAGGCATTCTGACAAGTCCAAGCATCAGAAGAAGCCGACCAGTGCCATGATAACAGACACTCTTCATTGAAATTGTTTGCCAGACGGAATACATCTGAATAGTTCTCCAACAAATGTCTGCCTGAATTATCAATAACATCTTTCGCATAAGCCGCAGCCTGACGTAAGTCATCTTCATTTCTCGATCCGTTCATTCCATAGCCCGACTTAGTAAGATAAACCTTAGCCAGCAAACCTTTAGCAGTATACTGATCGATACGCCCCTCCGAATTTGAAGGAGGTAACAGTTCTATTGCCTTTTCCAGTGTCATAACAATGTACTCATAAACATCTGGAATCTGTACCTTATATTTTTCATTGTAGTTGCCTTCCGCTATATCCGAAGAGTTACTGTGAACGATAGGTACTGCTCCGAAAGTACGTACCAGATAAAAGTAAGCCATAGCCTTCCATACCAGACATTCACCGATGCACGTATTCTTTGTCTGATCTGAAACTGTAGCAGACAGAAGTCTTTCCCGAATTGTATTTGCATACGCATTTACCGACCACAAAGAATAAGACATATTTATCAAATCTTCATCTGTACCATTCACAGTAAAGGTCAAATATGGAGAAGAGCCCCAATAGTAATTACCAGCCAGCACCTCACCTACTTTAAAGAAACCGCGTTGAAAATCAAACCAGGGAGAGTTATACAAAGGATTTACTCCCTGAAAGCATTGCTCATCGTTCTGATAAAAGTTATCGACATTGTATGAATCTTCTGCCGGACGATCCAAGAAATCATCACAAGAAGATAAATTGATACCTAAGACGGCTGCTAAAGCCCAATATTTTATATTATTCAATTTCATAACCATCGTTTTTTTAGAAAGAAACATTCAATCCGAAAGAATAAACAGTAGGAGAAGGATAACGACCATTATCCAAACCATAAACATTCGCACTTGCAGTGCTGGCTCCAATTTCCGGATCATAACCATCATAACCTGTAATTGTCAACAAGTTTTGGATATTTGCATATATACGAAGATTATCCAGTCCCCATTTCTTTATCATCTTTCCAGGGAACGTGTATCCCAAAGTGATATTTTTCAAACGAATATATGAACCATCTTCTACATAACGATCACTAATACGGTCGTTATCATTAGGATCTTGTATGGAAGCACGAGGGACAGTTGTACCAGCATTTACAACACGTACATTAGTAATATCATCATACCAATTATATACAGTCACGCCATTGACCACTACACCTGCCGCATAATCTTTATTAGGATCTATAGGAACAATTTGTGCACGGTCCAAAACAGAACTCAACTGGTTACTCCAAGGTGAATTCATATGCGTTAACTTCATGCCAAGATAGTTATATACCTTATTCCCATATGAACCATTTATAAACAAAGACAAATCAAAATTCTTATATCTAAATGTATTAGTCCACCCAAAAGTAAACTTAGGCAGCGGAGAACCTATATTAGTTCTATCATTTTCATCAATAACTCCATCGCCATTCAGATCCTTATATTTAATATCACCAACCCAAACTGTATTGGTTCTGTTAAACACACCATTAGCCGGATATTTGACAGGTTTAGCTGATGTCTGCAAATCTTCTAAATCTTCGTATACACCATCACATACATAACCATAGAAATTATATAATGATTCGCCTACATTAGTCACACTCACTACATCACTCCACTGACCATATCCTACGATTTGAGCATTGGCCGTGCCATCGAGTGCACGCAATTTATTTCTATTAAATGAAATCTGAAAATCTGAATCCCATTCAAAAGCTCCAACAAGCGGATGAGTATTCAAAGAGATTTCCCAACCTTTATTTTCGATATCACCATAGTTTCCCATCGGTGCAGCCAAAGCAGAAGAAGCATTTCCCGACGTACCCATATAAGAAGGAAGTTGCAAAGACATCAACATATCTTTAGAAACCTTTTTATACCAGTCGACAACCAAATTTACTCTTTCGTGGAAAAAGCCTAAATCAATACCCACATTAACTTGTTCCTGAGTTTCCCATTTGACTCCCAAGTTTGCAATATTAGACTGGCGATAACCTAATCCCAATCCGGTCGGCATTCTCGACATACTTGCTCCCCATCGGTATCCGCCAATATTCGAATTACCAGTTTGTCCCCATCCAAGACGCAGTTTACCATTACTAATCACATTGGTTAAAGGCTCAAAGAATTTTTCATTAGAGAAACGCCAAGATCCAGCTACGGCATGGAAACCAGCCCAACGATTATCAGGTCCGAAATTCGATGAACCATCGTAACGATAAGTATAGGTAGCCAAATATCTATCTGCATAGTTGTATGTCAGACGAGTAAAGAAAGAAGCCATCGCCGAACTACCAAATCCAGCATTAATAGACGGAGTGCCTGTACCCAATGCAGGATTATGAACTATATCCGAAGGTAAATTAGTATTGGCAACCGAAGTATAATCATAATTAGACTCCCAGCATTCTTGCCCTAACATTGCAGTGAAGCTATGCTTATCAATCTGACCATTATAAGTTACATAGTTTTTCAATTGCCAGAATGTACTATTATTTTTTTGTATAGAGCTAGAGTTACTATCACGCTTCCAATTTCCTAAATCTACTTTCGGCTGATAACGCTCACCTTTGTTGTAACTGATATCATAACCAAATTCTGTATGCCAGGTTAGATTCTTCATCAAAGTTACGTCTGCAAAAATACTACCTGTCAATTTCTGGCGGTACAACAGAATCTGATCCATCATAGCCATTGCAATCGGATTCGGACTAGTATATCCTTCACGTACAATAGATGAATAGTTACCATCGATATCATAAATAGGAATATCCGGTACTGTCTGCAATGAATAACTGATGATACCTTGGTCACTATCGGCCAACTTCAAATCATCTTTGGTAGAAGAATAAGTGGCATTCAGTCCAATCTTTAACCACGATTTCAATTGTGCATCCAGATTTGTACGAAACGAATAACGGTTAAAGCTGGAACCTATCAATGTACCATCCTGATCCATATAAGATCCCGAAACATAATATTTTACCTTATCGGTACCGCCTTATGCCGAAATCTGATGCTGATGCTGCAATGCTGTACGGAATACGGCATCTTGCCAGTTTGTACCAACACCCAACAAAGAAGGATCGGCATAGGTAGAGCTCTTTTCCAGTTCACCCGTATCGACGAAGTCATTATAAAAACTGGCAAACTCACGCAAATTCATCATGTCCAGACGCTTTGTCTGACGCTGTACAGCCAACATACCGTCATAAGTAAACTTGGCTTCACCAGCTTTTCCTCGTTTCGTTGTAATCAAGACAACTCCATTCGCACCTTGAGCGCCATAAATAGCCGTTGCCGAAGCATCCTTCAAAATCTCCATTGAAACGATATCCGAAGGATTTATAGTAGACAAAGGAGAAATGGTAGAAACAGAACCGTTACCCAATGCATCACCCAATCCAAAGTCTGCACCCGACGAACCACCTCCTTGTACAATCACACCATCGATTACATACAAAGGTTCCGCATTCGAATTAATTGTAGCTTGTCCACGTACGCGAATTGAAGAAGAAGATCCCGGTGCTCCAGAAGTTGTTACAGCCGACACACCTGCAGCACGTCCCTGCAAAGACTGATCCAAGTTCGTAATGACAGATCCTTTTATTGCATCTTCCCCCACAGAAACAGATGCACCAGAAAGATCACTTTTTTTCATTGTTCCATATCCGACAACGACAACTTCATCCAACGTTTCTGAATCTTCTTTCAGCACAATGTTCAAAGAAGTCTGGTTGGTTATTTTAATAGTTTGTGTTACATAGCCGATATAAGAAATTTCAAGTGTAGCTCCAGCAGATACATTCAATACAAAATTTCCATCAAAATCAGTTATCACTCCATTTGTCGTACCTTTTTCAAGAACATTAGCACCAATAACAGTTTCACCAGTAGCATCAACTACCTTTCCTTTAATTTGTTTTTTAGTTTGCTGCGCAATCTCTGATAAATGAGCTTCAGAAGCCCATAGCTGATGTGTATTCCCCATCGAAATGGCTGCAAATGCACCAGCAATCAGTACGCATTTCCTTACATTCCTATCCATGATATTCTTTTTGATTAATAAAATTCTATTTATCAGACCCAGATAAAAAGTCAACAAAATCATTGTTCTTTACACAATATCAGACTTAACTCATACTTATATGTATTTTCATTACTGCAAAAATAAAAATTATATAACGTAGTAAATAATACTTTTTTATCAAGAACTGATATAGTAAAGACAAGGATTATTTATAGCCAATATTATTTCACAAATAAGTAAAATGATATTACATCAATTAAGAAGCTATGCGATACAAATATTATTTTTTAAGCTTCCTACAAAAAGTTTTTATCAAAGCAATCGTACTGCTATCCGAAGCAAACACAGAATTCAATCCCTGCTGCTCCTGAGCGGGATCACCAGTATAATCATCGCCCGGTTTCCAATATTCATGTTCTGTAGACGGATTGGCCAAGCCACCCCATCCCCAAAAATTACAACCGGCAAACAATGAATGAGAAGCCGCATGCTGTACTACCAAATCAAAAATATACTTATAATAAGCATCACGTGCCGTAACCGGAGAAGACTTGTCAAAACGGAATCCGTCTCTCGGATATCCGAATTCTTCCATCACCAAAGGTTTCTGATACTTCTTTGCAATTGCCAGGTGTTCGTCGATATATGACTTAGAATTTTGTTTAGCCTTTTCCAAGTTCTCCTGCAAGCTATCCTTCGGAGCCCAACCCCAGTTATAAGGCCAGATATGAATATTCAGATAGTCGACGTTTGCATCAGCATGAATTCTTTCAAACAGATTCATATCCATTTCACATCCCCACTTACCTTCACTGCCGGTAGACACCAGGTGATTCGGATCCAGCGATTTTATCAAAGCAGCAGCCTTACTTATCCAGTTGGCGAAACTTTCCTTATACTCTTCTACAAAAGCACGAGGTTCGTTACCTATCTGCCACGACATGATAGTAGGATCGTCTATATAACGTACCTTGGTATAACGGTTGGTACGGCTAATTACATCTTTTACATAGTTAGCATAAAGAGCTTGTGCTGTATCCGAACAAACAAATTGTCCGGCAAATTTCATATAAGCAGCATATCCGTCGGCAGCCGGAGCTGGAGCTTTACCATAACCTGCCCATTGAAGATACTGACCGTAACCTCCACTCCACTCCCAGGAATTATTTAAATAAAGCACTGCAAGCATATCACGCTTCGACATTTCGGCAAGCAGATAATCTAATCCAGCAAAAATCGTATCATTGTAGACACCCGGAGCCACCTGAAGAGTTGGCTCCACCTTAGCCGATACCCCCCTTTCACCATCAGATCCAACCAGGATACGTAAGTTGTCAATGCCAAGACTCTTCAGTGAATCCAACTCACGACACAAACGCTGACGATTTCCTCCCTGACCTTCTGAGCCAAGAATGGCACCGTACCAGAAATTTGTTCCGACATAATAATACGGTTTCCCATTTCGGAGAAAATGTCCGTTCTCTACGCGTACAAAATTGCTTCCCTCTTGATTTTTTGATGGCGTGGTACACGAAACAGCAACCAGCACCAACACCAGCGATACAATTAAATTTAGCTTTCTCATATCTATTAGATTTATTTTCATCAATGCAAATTTAAGGGGAAACAGCACACAAAGATGATATAATTTTATCCAATAATTTACATTTGTCCCCTTCCCTTTTTCCAGGCTCACACAACCTGATTTATACAAGTAAAGGCGCTGGTTACTTCACAATAACCAACACCTTTGCCCATTATCCTTACAATATTTACCTTTAAATACTAACCATACAATAAAAAATAAACTTTAACTTCGAATATATTTTATACGGTCTGAAAAACAGACAAGCAACGACATCACCGGCAAATACTACTTAGCCAGCAACGTATGCTTTACAACATGCCCCCACTCTTTGATATCTTTATCTGCCCATCCGGCATCCGGTGCCGAAGGATAAAGCATGGAGCAAGTTTCATCTTTATCCGCAATCGACCAGGCAGCCCAACTGACAGCATGTTTTTTCATCCACGACAACCACAGATTCCACTCCTTCATATCAATTTCACCGTTGCCGTTTGCTTCCATCCCGGCACATTCCGAAACAAAAACAGGCAATCCTTTCTTCAAAGCATAATCGGCACGTTCACGTAACCACTCTTTATGAGAAGCCGCATAGAAATGTAATGTATACATTATATTCGATACATTCTGAATCGGATTGTCTGCTGCCAGATGTATATCCTGATCCCAATGAGGAGTACCGACTAAAATCAAAGCTTCGCTATCGACGGTACGGATACAACCGATAACCTCTTCCGCGTATTTTTTCACTTTTTTCCAAGAATCTTTTACAGGTTCATTAAAGACCTCGTATATTACATTCGGAACACCCTTATACCGGGAAGCCATCTCCCTGAAAAAAACCTTAGCTTCTTCGGTCCGTAAGCCATGGCTATGCCAGTCTACTATCACATACATATCATTTTCAATAGCGGCGTCTACCACTGTAGTCATACACTCCAAGGCTTTCTGACGATTTGTAAGATAAGCTCCCTCCGGTTCTACGCCCATTGCAGCACGCAGCAACGTACAATGCCATTGTTCTTTCAATTCCTTTACTGCAGAAGAATTATAAAAACGTGGCCACCAGTTATGCCATCCCAGACTGACACCTTTCAAGACAACGGTATCTCCTTGTTCATTTACCAGGGAAGTTCCTTTAACCAACAAACGATCGACCGCTGCACATACGGAAACATTGACACATAATAATACGGCACACAGCGCCAGACAAATCCTAAACGAAGAAGTCCTTTTTCTTATTTTCATCCGATTCATAGCATTTCAGTTTGAAGATGTTCTATCCCGATTAACTGATAGCAAAGTTAAGCTACAATTAAATGAAAAAGCAATACAATCTTATCATATTTTATTCATCTACGTAAAAAACAAAAAGTTTCAAATCTTATACAAACTCTAACGAAACGATAATCCTCCCCCCTCAAATGATAATTACACAAAAACGGCTTTCTCCTTTATGTCTTGTTGCAAAACAAAAGAGAAAGCCGCTTCCGCCAAAGATTCACCTTTATTATATAATAGTGCGCTTCTTCCGATAGTTATCTCTGAACTCCTTAGGAGAACAGTTTTTCTTCTTCTTGAATATACGATTGAAGTTCGACAAATTATTAAATCCACATTCATAGCAGATTTCCGCAATCGCCATCGTAGAATCCACCAGTAAACGGGTGGCATGCCCCAAACGCAGATCGATAATGTAATCCGACAGGTTCTTTCCGGTACGCAACTTGAAGAAACGGCTGAAAGAAACTTCTGTCATACCTACCATATCAGCAAGCACTCCCAGTCTGATTTCTTCCTGATAATGCTTCCCAATGTAATCCTGCACCTTTTGTACCCGCCTGCTGTCAGAATGGACTTCTATTTTTGCGAATGAAGAGCTCGACAACGTACGTGCCTGATCAGTAAAAAGGGAAAGTTCATACAATAAAGTCAGGAAGTGCACTACCGCATAAAAGCCTTTCATCTCAGGAAGCTTGTCGATAAGCGAATATACTTTCATCACCGCATCTATCGGAAAACACAATCCATACTGCGCCTTGTCCAGCATCTTACGAATCATATCGAACTGATTGGTTTCTATCAGTCCGCTCATAAAAGAAGGGACAAACTGAATGGTTATCTCTCTGATATCCGACGACGTGCAGGTATTCTGTTCCCATACATGCTCCAGATCAGGACTTGTAATCAGCACCAAATCATAATCGCCTATTACTTCAGCAGAATCACCGACAACACGACGCACACCCGAGGCATGCTCCACAAAATTCAGTTCGAACTCCCGATGCGAATGCATCGGATAGGTAAACTCTTTTTTATGCCTGTCGGCTATATAAAAGCAATCCTTATCCGACAAAGGAGTTATTTCACGTATGAAATTCTCATTGACTTGTTTTTCCATAGCACTCATCTTTCTTCAGTCACAAAGATACGAAATAAAATGATAGTTCAAAGAATACAAGAAAAATCTCAGAAAAGCAGCCAGAAAAAGTTATCGAATCCAGAAATATTTATGAAAAGACCTTCCGAAAAACCTGCTGAACTTTTCTGAAAATTTGTACAAAAACTTAGAAAATTTGTACAAAAAATTATCGACACTCCTCGAGAAATATTTTTTTCATTACGGCCTATCTACAAGAATAAGATAAAACCATATCAGTCTGTTCACC
>NZ_JBBKBJ010000012.1:0-104019 GCF_037890145.1 Phocaeicola sp. HCN-6420 | reverse complement strand
AATTAATTCTTAATCTACAGAAGAATAGCATAAGAACCTTTCTCGGAGATATCCATGTAATCAAGTCCGACAGCCTCACACTCACGTTTTAATTTTTCCCGATAACTTTCACTTAACGATCCATCAAGTATAACCCGACCAATATGAAATAGCGAAACAATATCGTTTAAGGAACCTTTGAATCCGCGGCAGATATATACATAATCGACAGATAAAGGATGATGTGTCTGCTGATTTTTCCATTTACCATCATCTAAAAGAGCCACACATATATGTTTTACTTTATATATATGTGAGACAGCAAACAATTCGTTTATCTGCCTGTCATGTTTGGTATATATACCAGCTCGTGTCAGGTATAGATAATCTTCCGTATCCTTTATGGAATTGACGACAAAACTGACAAGGAGTACGTTCAAACAGAGTAAGAAAACAATCAATCCGCGAGCACGACGATTGATCCAATATTGCCACAATGCCAACAACAAAACTGACAGCAAAACCGCCTGCCAGCCAGAAATATAGACAGATGTAATCTGAGCCCCCGACCAATGCTGTATCTGTTCCATAGCTCCATTTAGTATCCGTACAGCGATATCCACTCCCTGTGCTACAAAGTTTCCTATCCAAGGAGTATATACGGAAAGCAACAACGCCAAAAGTGTAATTGACAAGATACAAATGGAAAGCGGAGCAACAACCAGATTGGCCAGCAGGAAGTATGCCGGAAATGCGCCGAAATAGTAAAGAACAAACGGTAAGGTTCCAAGCTGGGCAGCCATTGAAAGTGACAGAATATTCCAAATATATTTCACGATCTTGCTGCGGGGATGAAGCAGACGGCTGAGTAAAGGATAAAACAAAAGAATGGAAAATACTGCAACAAAGGAAAGCTGAAAACTAATATCGAACAAATACATCGGCTGGTAAAGCAACATCAGAAAGGCTGCTAATGAAAGTGCAGAAAAGCCAGAGAAACGTTCTTCGGAAACAACTGAGGCCAGTGTATAAATCGTAAACATGGTTACAGCCCTCACAACCGAAGCACTCAGCCCTGCAAGAAAAGCAAATCCCCACAACATGAGAACAAGGCTGACTCCCATAATCCATCTTCCGCCTCGCACATACCGTAAAGGATAGAGCAACCAAGAAAAAATCATTGTAAGAATGCCGATATGAAGCCCGGAAAGAGCCAGTATATGACTGGCTCCTGCTGCACTGTATGTAGCCTTCAAATCTTGGGTCAATTCAGCCTTGTCGCCTACAGTAAGAGCCGATACCACGGCAAGAACATTTTCGCTCAGTCCCCAGGAACGATATATAGCAACCACTTGTTCCCGAAGCAATAAAGCACGTTGAGTAAATGTCGGATTACCTGCCTGTGAAAGTTTTTTCCAATGTCCGGCATAAGCAATCGCTGTTCCACTAATTCCCTGTATTTCCAAATAGCGTCCATAATCGAAACCTGAAAAATCGACATCGGAAGCAGGTTTACGTATCCGTGAGAAGAAACAAATACGATCGCCACACTTTAATGACTGGACTGAATCAGGCATCCAGTAAAGCATAATTTCTCGATTTACCTGTTTCCATTCATGCGAAAGAGTATCTTTCAAGTGTTCCACACTTACCGTTGCCTGTATAGTCTTTCCCTTACGATGAGGAATATCTGTTACGGTTCCTATATAAACAGATTCTGCTGACGGCCACTGATAATCTACCTTATCGCAAGCTATAATATACAAGATTCCTCCTAAAAGCATAAAACTACCTGCTGCAGATAAACCAAAGACAAAACGACGGGAATAAGAATTTATGTGATAAGACAACAGACAAAGGAGAACTGAGAGAACAAATAAAAAGAGAAGTGCAGGCACCCATTCGTCCGTTGCCTGCAACAAATAGGATAAAAAAATTCCGGTTGCCAGTACAACCGACAACCGGAAGAGAGGATAAAATGTGAAACGAGAACTCACAAACTTGTTATTTTAGACTTTTCAAACGGTGAATCATATCCTCCATATCTGGAGCTTTAAACACGGCATTGCCCGCAACCAGTACGTCGGCACCCGCTTTTACCAACTCAGCACCTGTTTCCAGGTTCACTCCACCGTCTACTTCTATCAAAGCATCCGAACCCGTACGTTCTATTAATTCGCGCAACTCACGCACCTTCGTCAATGTATGTGGAATAAATTTCTGACCTCCAAACCCCGGATTTACGCTCATCAACAAGACCATATCTACGTCGCCAATAATATCAGCAAGCATCGATACCGGTGTAGACGGATTCAAGGTTACCCCAGCCTGCATACCCGCATCCTTAATCTGTTGTACGACACGATGCAAATGTGTACATGCTTCATAGTGTACATTCATCATCATCGTACCCAGTTCTTTCACTTCACGAATAAACTTCTCAGGCTGTACAATCATCAAATGTACATCGAGCGGCTTTTCACTCAATTCAGCTACATATTTTAATACTGGAAATCCGAAGGAGATATTCGGTACAAATACTCCATCCATAATATCAATATGCAACCAGTCGGCCTCACTACGGTTTACCTTAATAATGTCATCTTTCAAATTTCCGAAATCGGCAGACAAAAGGGAAGGTGATATTTTTAATTCATTTTTCATATTACAAACGTGTCATTCCAAAAACAAAGGTAAGTATTTTTATGGAATATCAACTACAATGAATGTAAAAACAGTCTTTTTCACTTAATGCTGAAACGTAATCCAAACTGAAGATTAAAATTGAACGGATGTTCTTTACGTATTGTTTCCACCTGACTGCCGTCGTCAAAGTAATAGGCAATACCAGGTTCGGCATACAATCCGATATTTTTCGTAAAATTAACCTGAACGCCTGCCGCAGCCGATAATGACCATTGCAAAGGATCTACAGTTAATGAATTATGCTCCATATCACGATTGGAAGTACCATTTACATATACAACATCTACACTTCCTGATACACATTTCTCGACCATTCCTCCCGCTGAGGCATAAAATGAGAACCAACGGTTATCCCATATAGCCCGGTGCACCTTCAACGGAATGCCTATATAGTGCAATTTCTGTTCTTCTTCCAGATAGGAGCCCGATCCCGAATGCAATTCGGATGAAAGCATCGTATAGTTCAAGCCCGACTCTATTGCCCATGCTTCAGTTATATGCCACTTTACAGAAGCTCCAACCGTAACAGGCATCTTATGATGTACATTGGTGGTAGCGCTGCGATCACGGTTATTAAACAGTACCTGACTGTAAGCTGTCTGATGATCGTCTTCCGATACAGCAGCCATATTAATAGGGCTGGCATATAATGAACGAGTGTTCAGACGACTCATACCTTCAAACGAACGAGATGAAGCATACGGTGTATTTCCAGCAGACAATCCAACCGACCATTTACGGTTCCTATCAGTTTTTATAGAAGCCAGCATTTCTTGATTTCGCTGTAACTGACGGCGATCTGCTTCCAACGTACGATAAGCACGGTTATGTTGTTCTGAGTCATCGTGACCTACTACAGTACGTTGAGTATTTTCCTCTTCCTTATTCTCTTCCCCAATGCTTTCCCGTTCGCCTTCCGGTAATATTTCTTCACTCGTTTCTTCAATTGTCCCTCCTATCGCCTCTTTTCTTTCATCCAACACTGGAACTGTAGCAGCCAGTACCGGACGAGAAGCCGTCAAAGGTTGTTCTTCTTCCGGTAATTCTGAAAGAATATCTGTTGCCGCGTGTTGCTGTTGCCCAAGCTCTTCAGCCAACGATTGCTTATCACGCACGTAATCGGCTGTAGAAGAATTTATAAACCAGAACGTCAGCGACGAAACAGCTATAACCGCTACAGCGGCAGCCGCAGCAACAAAGCGGCGTGTCCTCCACATCGGAATGACGCGTGGTGCAGACAATTCCTCCTCCAATCTTCCCCACAAATCATCAGGAAGCGGTTCAGAATAATCCTCCAGCTTATTTCGAAGGTTTTCTACCCATTTATCATTCTCTTTCATCTTAGTTCCTTTTTTCTATATTCATTTATTTTCTTTATCAATAAACTCTTGGCACGGTAAAATTGTGATGATGAAGTATGTTCTGTTATCCCAAGCAATGAAGCAATTTCCTTGTGGCTCTTATTTTCGAAAACATACAAATTAAATACGGTACGATAGCCCTCAGGAAGTTCTGATATAAATTTCATCAAAACCGAACGAGGTATATCATTTACATCACTATCGTCGGTATCAGGAACATCGGGAATATCCGTCATCAAGACTTCCTGCTGTACTTGTGCGCTTTTTTTTCTTAAGTATCCTAATGCTTCATTTACCATCACTCGCGAAAGCCAAGCCTTGAGTGAGCCTTCTCCTTGATAAGTAAACTGCTTTATTGACTGAAAAATCCGAAGGAATCCATCATGCAAGACATCTTCCGCCGTTTCACGATCTCCAATATAACGAAGACATATAGCCATCAGCGCTCCACCATAACGCTCATACAGCGTGCGGCGCGCCTGCATATCTCCCCGTTGACACAGTAACGACAATTCTTCCTCCGATATATCAGCTTTCATCTGCATTTTACTATGAAATGTAACAAAGGCAAAAATACTGCACATCTTGGAGAATAAAATTCCACTTAAAGTGTTTTTAACAATCAGGCATGCAGTAAAAAGTTATTTTATACATTCTATATATGAAATAAAACAAGAATAATAACCATGAAAAGAAAAAGATATTTTTACCACCTTATTGGAATATTATTTTGTTGTACTCTCTTCTCGGCTTGCCTGAATGACAACGAGCCTGAAATAGTATACTCCACTCTTGGAACCGTAAATGCCGATGGAAAAGACATAAAGATAGAATCGGACTCATACGGATTACTGATACCTATCAACCCTGGATTTATTACTTCAACTCAAACAGATTCTACCGGACAAAGAGTACTGACTGTATTCCAATATGCGGGAAGTGCAACAGAAAATGAATCGAACAGCACGTCGGTCGAATTGATCCGAGTAAATAAAGTTCTAACCAAAAAGGCTGACGATTTGCGACAAGCAGGATCAGCAGATATTTATGGTAACGATCCGATTCAAATAACCGCTTCCTCACTCAGTTCAAAACACTTGAATATTCAATACGAATATTATGGCAGCACAAACATCAGTCATCGAATCAGTCTTGTACTCAATGCTGATACACAATTAGATGAAAACGGATTATTACAAGTAGAATTCAGGCACAATAATGAAGGAGATACTTACACAGAGCACCTTTGGGGAATTGTTTCATACACACTCGAAAGTATTCCTGATTACAATACCCAATGTAAAGGATTTAAAATCATTTATAATAGTGGAGCAAACAAACGTGCAGAATGGGTAGTAAAGTCAAACTCACAAGGGACACAGACAGAAGAAAATCCCTCACAAACGATAGAATCTTGTTGTTTCTAAGTTTATATCTCATACCATTCAGCAACAGCCTTTATCCTCTTCCAGGCTGTTCTGAATGGTATTTTATTATTTAACGCATGCTCCTTCTGCATGACGATACCCACGAAGGAAATCTTGTACATTCATACGTTTTTTACCAGCCAGTTGCAACGAAAGGACATTTACATATCCATCTGTTGATGCTATCTTGAAATAAGTTTTACCATCAGTTACGATGCTTCCCGGTGTCAATGAATGTTCACAGAATTGCTTTTCTGTATCGTATATTTTCAACATTACAGGAGCAAGTCCCTCCTGACAAAGCTCCGTCCACGCTGCCGGATAAGGAGAAAGACCACGCACAAAATCATATACCCGTTTCACTCCTTTCATCCAGTCTATACGACATGTTTCCTTAAATATTTTCGGAGCCGGACGAAGTTCTTCCACTTTTGCAAGTTCATCTTGGGGAGTCGTCTTTACATTGCCTTCCAATATTGCATCAACTGTTTTCAATACCAAATCACCTCCCAAATGCATCAAACGGTCGTAAACCATTTCCACATTATCCGTATCAGCAATAGGAACACGTACCTGATCGATAATCTCCCCTGTATCGATTTCATGCTTCAGGAAAAAGGTCGTAATACCAGTTTCCGTATCTCCATTTATCACAGCCCAGTTAATCGGGGCCGCTCCACGATATTGAGGCAATAGAGAAGCATGTAAATTAAATGTTCCCAAACGAGGCATGTTCCATACAACTTCCGGCAACATACGGAATGCTACCACAATCTGTAAATCGGCATGCAATCCCCGGAGTTCGGCTATAAAATCTTCATTTTTCAATTTTTCAGGCTGGAGAACCTTCAATCCCTGTGAAACTGCATATTGTTTTACGGGACTCGGCTGTAAGACACTACCATGACGCCCCATTGGTTTATCAGGCATCGTAATTACGCCAACGATATTATATCCTCCCTCTACCAGCCTTTTCAAGCTTTCCACAGCAAACTCGGGAGTACCCATATATACAATTCTCAAGTCTTTTTTATCCATAATATTCTGCTTTTTTTATTCCGCTGAAATATCTACCAGTACCTGACGATAGGTATTCAGCATCTTCGATTTAGACACAAAGCCAATATATTTATTATCTTCATCCACCACAGGCAAGTTCCATGCACCGGTCGTATCGAACTTTTTCATCACTACCTCCATCGAATCAGTATTGATAATAGGAGCTGTAGGAGGCTTCATGAAACTTTCTACTCGAAAGCGATGATATAATTCCTGACGGAATATAATGTTACGAATATCATCCAACACAACAATACCTATCAGCCTATCATTGGCATCGACTACCGGAAAAAGATTACGACTGGACTGCGAAATACGTTTTACCATCTCACCTAAATCCATATCCGGACGAACTTTCAGAAAATCGGTTTCAACGATACTTTCCATATTCATCAAAGTAAGAACTGCTTTATCCTTATGGTGAGTAATCAGTTCTCCTTTCTTTGCCAAACGCATTGAATAAATACTATGAGGCTCGAATACGATTATAGTCAGATACGCGCAAACCGAAACAATCATCAAGGGCAGGAAGAGATCATAACCACCGGTCAGTTCAGCTATCAGGAAAATGCCTGTCAAAGGAGCATGCATGACTCCAGACATCAAACCAGCCATTCCCATCAAAGCGAAGTTCTTCTCCGGAATATAAGTATTGCCTATATGAAACTCATTACAGACATATGAAAAGACGAAACCAGCAATACATCCCAAGAACAGACTCGGAGCAAAGATACCACCACAACCACCTCCACCATTGGTAGCACTTGATGCAAAAACCTTAAACAGAATTATGAGCACCAAATACACTACCAGCAAATTGGCATGACCATAAAAGAATGAATTATTCATCACCGTATTCCAATCAGCAGCAGTTTCTCCATTCAGCAACAGACTGATTGTATCGTATCCTTCACCATACAACGGTGGAAAAAGAAAGATCAAGATACTCAGCATTGCACCACCGATAACGAATTTTACATACGGATTGGAATAACGCCGGAATATGTTCTCTATCCAGTTCATGGAACGAGTAAAATACCAGGCAACCAGTCCACAAAATATACCTAATCCAATGGCATAGGGTATACGCTCCAGGGAAAAAGGATAATCAAGATGAAACTGGAACATAGCCTCCGTACCTAACAATAAATAAGATACAGAAGCAGCTGTTACACTCGTAATCAACAATGGAAGAAGCGAAGCCATTGTCAGATCAATCATTAGCACTTCCAAAGTAAATACCAGCCCGGCTATAGGAGCCTTGAAGATTCCAGAAACAGCTCCGGCAGCACCGCATCCCACAAGTAGCATTAGCGTCTTATGATCCATACGGAAAATACTACCTAAATTAGAACCGATAGCCGAACCTGTCAATACGATAGGTGCTTCTGCTCCGACAGAACCACCACATCCAATTGTTATGGCAGAAGCACAAACAGACGACCAGATATTATGCCGCTTGATACGACTTTGTTTACGTGATATGGCATACAGAATTTTAGTCACACCATGACTGATATCATCACGTACCACTTTCCGAATAAACAGACTGGTAATAAAAATACCTGCAACCGGATAAACCAGATACAACCAGTTAGCACCCATCGGGTCAAAATTCTCCGTCAGGAACTCCTTTATATATTCTACCAGGAACTTCAGCACATAAGCAGCTAATGCTGTAAAAATACCTACGAGAAAACTTAATATCAGGACAAACTGTTTATTCGTGATATGTTTTTCCCGCCATTGGATGAAACGCTGAAGCAAATCAAATTTGTCTTGCGATGTTTTCATCAACTATGTATTTTATTCTCTTATGACTTTCACTACTCCTCCTTCACCCAACTTAATGATGCTGGATGGTTTGGGATGGCCTGTTTCTTCACGGCGGAAATCGACTATATAATCTACAGCATTCTTTATTTCTTCAGTTATTTCGCTGAATACGGCAGGTGCAGGCTGTCCGCTAATATTAGCCGATGTTGAAACGATTGCCTTACGGAAGCGGAAACAAAGTTCCTTTGAGAATGCCTCACTTGTCACACGTATTCCGACACTACCGTCCTCAGCCAGCAGATTAGGAGCCAAATTACGTGCGCCATCATAAATAATTGTAAGGGGCTTAGTTGTCATTTCTATCAGATCCCATGCTATAGGAGGTACATTACGAACATAAAAATCTACTTTCACCGGGCTGTCGACAAGTACCAGCATCGCCTTACTATCAGCTCTTCGCTTAATTTCGTACACACGTTTTACAGCCTCTTCATTGGTCGCATCACAACCTATTCCCCACACTGTATCGGTGGGATAAAGTATTACGCCACCTTTCTGCATGACTTCACATGCCTTTTTAATTTCATCTTTCATCATAATGAACGTTCTCGCTAGTTTATTCAAAGCATCACAAAAGTACAAATGATTTTTATGATAGCCCAAAAAACTTTCATTAAATTTGCATGAAAGAGTGTTATACCGACATGAGTACCAACCGCAAAATCATACACATAGACATGGATGCATTTTATGCATCTATCGAGCAGCGCGATAACCCGGAGCTGAGAGGAAAGCCTATAGCCGTAGGTCATGCCGAGAAACGTGGTGTAGTTGCAACAGCAAGCTACGAAGCGCGCAAATACGGGGTACGTTCTGCCATGTCGTCTGTCAAGGCACAAAAACTCTGCCCGCAACTGATCTTTGTACCGGGCAGAATGGAAGTATATAAACAGGTATCGGCACAAATCCACGACATTTTCCATGAATACACCGACATTATCGAACCGATATCACTGGACGAAGCCTTCCTCGATGTAACGGAAAACAAAAAAGGAATTGAACTGGCCGTAGACATTGCACGCGAAATCAAGCAGCGTATCCGGGAAGAGTTGCATCTGATTGCCTCCGCTGGAGTATCGTACAACAAGTTTCTGGCCAAAATAGCATCCGACCTGCGCAAACCCGACGGACTATGCACCATACACCCCGACCAGGCCGAAGAATTTATTGCCGGACTGCCGATAGAGGCTTTCTGGGGCATCGGGCCGGTCACAGCCCAGAAGATGCACACATTAGGTATCTATAATGGAACAACACTGCGCAACTGTTCTTTGGACATGCTGACAAGGCAATTCGGAAAGGCAGGAAAAATATATTATGATTTTGCACGAGGAATAGACCTACGCCCCGTAGAAGCCGTACGAATACGCAAATCCATCGGATGCGAACACACATTGGAAAAAGACATTACACTGAAGTCGTCAGTGATTATCGAGCTTTATCACGTAGCCTGCGAATTGGCAGAACGATTAAAAGCAAAGAATTTCCGCGGCAGTACACTTACCCTGAAAGTAAAATTCTACGATTTCACACAAATTACTCGCAGCATAAGCGTAAATACGCAATTGCATACTTTACAAGATATCTTACCGTTAGCAAAACAATTGTTGTCAGGAGTGAATTTTGAAAAACGTCCAATTCGTTTATTAGGACTCTCCGTATCCAACCCCAAAGAGGATATTTCTAATACAACGAACTCAAATATAACGGCATACATACAACTAAGCTTAAACTTTAAAGATTAGCAATCGCCATTACATTTTCAGCTTACACAGAAAAAAAATCTGAAGTTTTTTACTACCAATGCATTGCTAATATTAGCAATCTTATGAAGATAATGATATCCATTTATATTAATATTTTATTTTATGTTTAATCTTTCTTAATAGAAAGTCGTATATACGAAAGTTTTTTCGTATTTTTGTAGCCAAATTCGGTGTATAATAATGAGACAATTAAAGATTACCAAAAGTATCACTAACCGAGAGAGCGCTTCTCTTGACAAGTATTTGCAGGAAATCGGTCGTGAGGACCTGATTACCGTCGAAGAAGAAGTAGAACTCGCTCAGCGTATTCGTAAGGGAGACCGTGCTGCTTTAGAGAAACTAACACGTGCTAACCTGCGATTCGTAGTATCAGTAGCCAAACAGTACCAAAATCAGGGCTTGAGCCTTCCGGACTTGATCAACGAAGGAAACTTAGGCTTGATCAAGGCAGCAGAGAAGTTTGACGAAACTCGTGGTTTCAAATTTATCAGCTACGCTGTATGGTGGATCCGCCAGTCTATTCTTCAGGCTTTGGCAGAACAATCTCGAATCGTACGTTTGCCATTGAATCAGGTAGGTTCACTGAACAAAATCAGTAAGGCATTCTCTAAATTCGAACAAGAAAACGAACGACGCCCTTCTCCGGAAGAACTTGCCGATGAGCTTGAAATTCCGGTAGATAAAATTTCGGATACGCTGAAAGTTTCAGGACGCCACATTTCTGTAGATGCTCCTTTCGTAGAAGGAGAAGACAACAGCTTGCTGGATGTTCTTGTAAACGACGACTCCCCTATGGCGGATCGTTCCTTGGTTAATGAATCACTTTCGAGGGAAATCGACAGAGCACTTTCTACGCTAACCGAAAGAGAGAAGGATATTATCCAGATGTTTTTCGGTATTAACACGCAGGAAATGACGTTGGAGGAAATCGGCGACAAATTCGGACTCACTCGTGAGCGCGTACGCCAGATTAAAGAAAAAGCCATCAGACGATTAAGACAAAATTCTCGTAGTAAGTTGCTCAAATCTTATTTAGGGTAATAAGATAAGGATCGTTTCCGAAAAAAACAGGATGCAACAGTGGGCAGCGCGCCACACTATTGCATCTTTTGTTTTTCTAAACAATGCGTTTTTCTTTGTTAATTTTCCTCATTCCTTTTTCGTATATGAGTGTAATTGTCTATTTTTGTGACCAAAACTATTAAATTATGAAATATTTCAAATTATTTTGCCTGATACTTATTGCATCAGTGGTTCTTCCTGCACTGGCAAAAGCACCGAAAGACAAACATAAGTATGGTGTATACATCACAGGAGTTTCAGCATCATTTTCCGACTCATTAGTTTACTTTACAAATATCCAATATGTAGACAGTGCTGCTGTTGATGAAAAAGGATTACTTTCCGGACGTGCAGAATACAGCATGCAACTGAAAGATTATCTGGAATCAAATAAAAAATTGAAAAACCGTACTTGCTTTGTTTATTATAACCGAAAGAAAAAGAACCTACAGAAGGAAATAAGCAAATTAAAACAAAAATATCAGAAAAATAAAAGTATCGTAGTACTTGATGTAGATCCTGAGTTCACATTTAAGAAAGCCGAATTATATTAATTACGCATGAAGAAAGTCTTGCTATATCTCATTTCGATACTGGCTTTAAACGCCGTTCCGATGAGATTCCCGAATACCACGAATCTGCGCGTGCCAAGCGTGTAGTACTTGCTTATTTAATAGCCAATAATAATCTCGACAACTATATCATGGACAATGTACAATGGATGTACGAAAGTTTGTCTACAGCACAAGATACCTGCACACTTGTTGTCTATTATAAACCATATGCAAGTAACAAATATCTGGATACTGCTGAAATTTTGGAATTTCAGACTGACGGATATGGAAAGATAAATGGTCAGGAGATATTAAAAGGGACTTCTCTCACCAAAGAAAATATCATAGCACAGGCTAAGCATCATCAAGCCTTACTTGGCATTGCAACCAATCCTTCCATCATGAAAGAAAATTTACGTATGATGCAGGACATAGCTCCGGCTCAATCTTACGGGTTAATTTTCGGATCTCATGCCAGTGGCTGGCTTCCCTCTCCTAATGCAGCAAACACCCGCTCGTTTGGTTGGGACGGTATACAAAGCAATACCATTGATATTCCAGAACTTGCAAGTACATTGGAACAGAGTTTTCCTTCCGGTAATCTTGAATTTACGTTATTCGATGCGTGTATGATGGGTACAGCGGAAGTTTTTTACGAATTACGTAACGCAACTCACTATTGCGTAGCTTCTGTAATGGAAACTCCTGTCGCAGGTTTTCCTTACGATCGTTTCTTCATCAATCTCTATGATGACTCTATCGATTATGCAGAAATATGCAACGAAACAGCTCAATATAATAGAGAAAATAATTGGTGGGGAACATATGCCGCGGTAGATTGTACAGCAATGGGAAATATGGCACAAGCCATACAGACAGAACTCACCAGTCACCAGTCGGAATTACAGACTATCGACTATACACAGGTTCAGCAATATGGCTATGGAGATTACAAAAATTTTTCATTTGATGTAATCGATTTCATTTCACAACTGAACGGAGGTAATATTCCAGCATCGATACAGAGCAGTATCGACCAAGCTGTGATCGCCAAAGACTGTCTGGATAGAAAAGAATATCCACTCATGACCTTGAAAATTGATCCAGACCGCTTCTGTGGTATGGGTATGTATCTTCCGGGTAAGAATATCAACTATACGTGGGACAGATACTGTCAGTCATCCATCGCATGGTATAATGCTGCCGGATGGAATGAACTTCAGCCATAATCAATTCACTTCTTTAGTGCTGCAATTATAATTGCAGCATCATTGCAGGAAGAGGACTACTACATTGTACTATAAGTTGTAAAACTTTCGCTTATTATTAGTTTTATCATAAAATGGACAGTAGGCTGTTTGTCTTCTGTCATGATTTCAGATACCAATGCAGCAGCACAATGCCTTGCCATAAAGATTCCTTTTTCTGCAAGCTCCTCAATTGTCTGAATAATCTTTTATAGATTTCCTCTAAAGTGTGTCCACAAAATTTACATTTATTTGGCTTTTTTGGACTAATTTGATTACTTTTGCATCAACATTATAACACTAAAATTATACTCAATTTCATACCCTACTGTACCCAAAAAGAGCCGGATATGTTGCTTTTGCTAAAATAAATACGCCTTTGTTAAACTTTATCGTATGAAACTATCAGTAAGATATATCGTCATCATCATTGTCTGTCTTTTCACGGTCCAACTTCAAGCAGGATTACTCAACGGCATGTTCAATGTCAGACAAATAGGAAATACCGAAGGACTTAGCAGCCAACGTGTATTCTCCATTATAGAGGATAACCATAGTGTAATCTGGATTGCAACAAAAGATGGGATAGATCGTTATAACGGACAAAGCGTAAAAAACTATACCCTTCAAGGAAATTTTTATTACGGTGACATGGCCGGACGCCGCATCCGATTATTATATGACCATCACAACAGATTATGGGCGTACGATCACACAGGGAGAATCTATCAATACTCAGCTAAGACCGACAGCTTTGAGCCAGTATTATACTTAGGAGAATACATTAATGGAGAAATCATTCTCAATAAGTTATGTATAGATGCAGATGGAACATTATGGATTGGATTAAGCAAAGGGCTTTACAGAAAAACAGCCAACGAAAAAATTTCCCTTGTTGTCCCACAACAATATATCAACGATATTACTTGCGTAGGAGATTCACTTTTTGCAGGGAGTTCTACTGGTGTCTTACAACTTTCATGTTCTCATCCTTCTCGTCCTCAAGTACTTGCTAAAGATAAAAACATACAAACTTTATATTACGATACTATCCAACAGAAGCTTTGGATTGGGACCTTTAACAGCGGCTTGTGGAATATAAATTTGCAAACATCAGCCTTACAGCAAGTGGAGAAACAAAATTCCATTTTTCTCAACCCGATACGCGCCATTACCCCCTACGACAATCATAAACTCCTAATTGGAATTGATGGAGGAGGTGTATATACAGTAGACCAACAAACAGGAGAAGCCCAACTATTTATCAGCACCGAAGATAGCAGTGATGTCTTTTTACAAGGCAACGGAGTATACGCAGTCACCAAAGATCATCAAGGTAATATTTGGATAGGAAGCTATACAGGAGGAGTTTCCGTCGCCATCTTATTAAAATATCCGGTTACTATTTTCACTCATGAAAAGGGGAATCCCCAATCACTGGCAAATAATAATGTCAACGATGTAGAAGAAAATACGAACGGTGATTTATGGTTCGGAACCGATGATGGTATCAGTATTCTAAAAGCCTCAACAACTTATACGTGGAGCCACACACTCAAGTCTACCGTTGCTGTAACACTTTGCAAAGGAGAAAACGGTACAATTTGGGTGGGTACTTACGGTGACGGATTATACCTGCTCGACAAATCAGGAAAAATTATTCAACACCTTACTCAAGGAGCAGGAGAATTGACAACCAATTACATATTTTCGGTAACCAAAGACAATGAAGGTGATTTATGGATAGGTGGAATGGAAGGATGCCTGCAGGTTATAACACAATCAGGAAAAACTAAAAAAATATTCAATACCATAAACTGGATTCACTCCATCGAAGTAATCAATTCAGACCAAATAGCTGTAGCCACAGTAAATGGCTTTTGCATTGTCAACAAAAAGAGTGAGGAAATACGCCGCTATGCCACATGCGAAGATTTTAATCAACAAAATGCAAGTGCATACATTATTTCCATGCTCTTCAACAACGACGGTACCGTATGGTTAGGCACCGAAGGAGGCGGCCTCAGCTTATACAACATGCACACCCACACACTGAAAACATTCACAACGCACGAGGGTATGTTGTCGGATGACGTATATAGTTTGCAACGAGATTCAAAAGGTTGCATATGGGCAAGTACGGGAAAAGGTCTGGCCATTGTAAAAGATTCCAAGGTATTAAACTTAAATTATATCTACGACATTGATAAAGTATACAATAAATCATCCTGCATACGCCTGTCCGACGGACGATTTGCATACGGCAGTACCAGTGGTGTCGTCCTGATAAATCCCAATGCTATAACAGCAGCCAACTATGAAGCCCCGCTTCGTTTCACTGATTTACGGGTAGAATACCTCAATCCACAAGAATCCAAGCAACTGCATCCCTATATTTACCAGATGCTGTTGGATAACAATGTCAGACTCGATTATAAGCATAACTCCTTTATCGTAACTTTCGAGTCCATCAACTACCGTTTTCAACACGACATTGCCTATCAATATATTCTCGACGGTTATGAAAAATCATGGAGCGACTTATCATCAAACGGCACAATACGATATACCAACGTATCGCCGGGAACCTATCTGTTAAAAGTACGCAGCCTGAAAAAGAGCAACGGACAAATCATTTCAGAGCGCACGCTTCCTATTACTGTAGCACAACCCTGGTGGAACTCCTGGTATGCATGGATTATTTATATCTGCCTCATAGGTAGTATATTCTACTTCATATTACGCTACAAAAGCAATCAGTTACAGAAGAAGTATGATGAAGATAAAATAAAGTTCTTCATCGATACAGCTCATGACATTCGAACTCCGGTCACTCTTATTATGGCACCCCTTGAAGATCTTAGCAAAGAACAAGGATTGTCCGATAAAGTCCACTATCTACTGGATATGGCTCGAAACAATACGCACAAGTTACATACTCTTATTACACAACTACTTGAATTTGAAAAAGTAGATACTCATAAAAAGCCAATAGAACTAAGGCCCACCAATATCAATAAACTGCTTACTGAAGAATGTGCCAGTTTTCAATCCTTCTGCGACAAAAAGCAATTGCACTTGGAATTACTTCTGCCAAATCATGAAGTATACGCTTTGTGCGACCAGCATTTGATGGAAATGCTGCTCGACAATTTAATATCCAATGCATGTAAATACACCCAGCCACAAGGTCGTGTCAGTTTGAGCCTGTCATGTAGCAAACAAAAAGTAACTATCGAAGTAAAAGATACTGGAATAGGTATTCCTACCCAAGCGAAAAGTCAACTGTTCAACAATGTGTATCGTGCTGAAAATGCCAGAGAATCACAAGAAACAGGTACCGGATTCGGACTTCTGCAAGTACAACGTATCGTTAAAATGTTACATGGAAAAATCAGTTATGAATCAGAACTAAATAAAGGAAGTATCTTCCATGTTACATTACAAAAGGCCGATGCTGTGCCTGCATCTGCCGGAAGTCAGGAAAACAAGACCTACCAAACTCGAGAAATTCACTCCTTTAATATAGGCACTACAGTACATTCCTCTCCCGAGCAACAGGATATGGAAGAACGTACCGACTCCCTCAACACTCTGTTGATAGTAGAAGACCACGAAGAACTCCGCTATTACCTACGCAAAACATTCGAACCAGACTATCGGGTTATCGATATGCCCGACGGAAAAGAAGCTCTCGAATATCTGTCGAAAGAATATCCCGACCTTATTTTATCGGATGTCATGATGCCGGGTATACAAGGAGATGAACTTTGTAAACTGGTCAAAGAAAATCCAGAAACAGCTGGTATTCCTTTCATTCTGCTTACAGCAAAAACTAATTACGATGCCGTAGTCGAAGGATTGAAGAAAGGAGCCGATGACTATATTCCTAAACCTTTCAGCACTGAAATCCTAAAACTGAAAGTACAAGGGCTTATTGAAAACAGGAACAGGCAACGGGCTTTCATCATGCGACAGGTTTTGAAAGAAGTAGGAAACGTACAGCCTGATTCCAACGAACCATCTGTTTCGGATACAATCCAACCTGCAAACAAAGTAGATGAGGTCCAGTCCTCTTTATCCGAAAGTGACCATGCTTTTGTCATACGTGCTACCCAGCTTGTAATTGAAAATATCAGCAATGCCGATTTCAACATCAACAGTTTATGTCAGGAAATGGCTATGAGCCGTACACTGTTTTACAGTCGACTTAAGTCATTGACAGGGAAAGCCCCTCAGGAATTCATTCGCATCATACGCCTTCAGAAAGCGGCCGAATTACTAAAACAAGGAAGAAATGTGACAGAAGTAGCCACCGATACAGGCTTTATCAATGTAAAATATTTCAGCATGCTGTTCAAAAAACAATTTGGCATCCAGCCAAGCAAATACGAACAAGAGCATACAGATTAACCCGTTTCAAGACAAGAAATCAGTTATCATACTTTTTCCTTCATGCCGGTAAGCAGCAATGTTTACTGGCTTTTTTTATATTATCCCGCTCAATAAGGTAATAAATACCCCAATTCATAGGCAGAATACAGTTTTTCAAGTACATAAAGCTATCAGGATAAACAAAATTGTCAGCAATCAAACCTTATATGTCAGCTATCTGACCATCCATTTTACACACAATCATCATTTTTGCAACAGCCAAAGAGGAAAAAGATATCCTTTTTAGCCAGACATAATTCATTAACCCTATAATTATCTATAATATGAAAAAGGCAAAATTTTTACTTCTATTCTTAATGTGTTCTATGTATCAGTCCTGCTCATCTGATGAAAGCAACTTGGAATCACCACAAGAACCTCAGGAAAATTTCGTATTCAAAGACGATTTCGAAACATTCGATGAAAGCATCTGGACCAAAGAGAGTCACGAAGCTGGCTGGGTAAACCAGGAATTACAGATTTACGATGCAGCCCATGTATCGGTCGGAACCGACGAAGGGCGATCTGTCCTGATACTGACAGCAGAACGAAAGGGAGATAAAATCTATTCCGGACGAGTAAACAGTCAGGGGAAAAAGAGTTTCCAATATGGCAAAATAGAAGCAAGCATCAAGCTTCCCAAAACCGCAAATGGATTATGGCCGGCTTTCTGGATGATGGGTGACAATGACATGCCATGGCCTCAATGTGGAGAAATCGACATCATGGAAATGGGCCAACAGAACGGAATCACTGCCGGTACGACAGAAACCTACCTGAATACCGCCATCCATTACGGTACGGATTACGAAAGCGGACATCGTCAGGAATATCATGCCGACAACGTAGCTCAAAGTCTGCAAGACGGCAACTACCATTCTTACTTACTGGAATGGAACGAGAATACCTTAACCGTAAGTATCGACAACGTAAAGTTCCACACATTCGACATCAGCAAAATCAGCGGACGTTACGAATATTTCCATCATGACTTCTATCTCCTGTTCAACCTCGCTGTAGGAGGAAGTTTTACAGGTATTACCAACATAGATGACATTACAGCTTTGAAAGACGGAGAAAAAGTCAATATGTACATTGACTGGATAAAAGTGTATTAACCCTAATAATATAAACTATGAGAACAAAAAATTGTAAGTACACATTATTATGCGGAACACTCTCACTTTGTTTTATAGGTGGAGTTCCACCCATGCAGGCGATTGCCCAAACTACCCATTCGGCTGTTGAGCAACAAACCACTGCCGTAACAGGCGTTGTAACAGATGCAACGGGTCCTGTCATCGGAGCATCAGTTATTGAAAAAGGAAATACGACCAATGGTACCATCACCGACTTAGATGGTAAATTCACCTTGAATATCCGTCCTGGAGCAACCTTAGTCATCAGTTATATAGGATATAAAACCGTAGAAATAGCAGCCAGCAAGAAGCCCCTGAAAATTGTCATGTCGGAAGACAGTAAAGTGCTGAACGAAGTTGTCGTAACAGCATTGGGTATCAAGCGTGAACGTAAAGCACTGGGATACGGTGTAGACGAAGTAAAAGGTGAATCACTGACCAAGGCCAAGGAAACCAACGTAATCAACTCCATGGCAGGTCGTGTACCGGGACTGGTTGTCAGCCAGACAGCCGGAGGTCCTTCCGGATCTACCCGAGTTATCTTACGTGGTAGTACAGAAATGACAGGAAACAACCAGCCGTTGTACGTCATCGATGGAGTGCCCCTCGACAATACCAATTATGGTAGCGCCGGAACTTCCGGAGGTTTCGACCTGGGTGATGGTATTTCCAGCATCAACCCCGATGATATTGAAAACATGTCCGTACTGAAAGGTCCTGCCGCTTCAGCTCTTTACGGTAGCCGTGCCAGCCACGGAGTCATCCTCATCACGACCAAGAAGGCAAACGGTAAAGAAAAGTTCAGCGTAGAATACAACGGTACCCTGACTTTCGATACCCAGCTGGCCAAATGGAACGACATACAGCAAGTATATGGTATGGGTAGCAACGGAACATACAGCATCGATGCCATCTCGAATACGAACAAGAGCTGGGGACCGAAAGCCGACGGCAGCAACATGCTGAAATACTTCGACGGCGTAGAACGCCCCTACCTGATTATTCCAGACAATACATCTGCATTCTTCCGTACAGGTCTGACTGCAACAAATACGGCTATCATCAGCGCCAATAGTGGACACACCGGCGTACGTTTTACTTATACCGATATGAGAAACAAAGATATCGTTCCTCAGTCGAACATGAGCCGTGATATCTTCAACTTACGTACCAATACCAGCTTGGGAAAGGTTGACGTAGATTTCAGTGCCAACTATACTCGTGAAGCTGTAAAGAATCGTCCGGCACTGGGCGACAGCAAATCGAATATCGGAAAGAACCTGATGACACTGTCAACGACATACAACCAGGAATGGCTGAAAACCTATCAGGATGAAAACGGTGAATATTCCAACTGGAACGGTATGGATCCGTATAACATAAACCCTTACTGGGATGTTTACAAGAACTCAAATAATTCAAAGAAAGACCAGTTCCGTTTCAACGGTAAGGCAATCTGGAACATCAACAAGCATCTGAAACTGCAAGGAACCATCGGTGCCGAATTGAATTATTTCATTTTCGAAGACTTCAAGGCACCTACAACTCCTGGATACGAAGCCGGTTACTTGCAGAACAGTAACTTCCGCAACCGTATGTACAACTTCGAACTGCTGGCTCTTTACAACAATACATGGGGAGATTTTGATTTCAACGCTACCTTGGGTGGAAACATTTATAAGGTAAACAATCAGACCACAATCACAACCGCACAGGATATGCAGATTCGCGATGTAGTAGCCTTGATGAGTTTCAACGAAACCAGTCTGGAGCAAAACAGCTACCGCAAGCAAATCAATTCAGTTTACGGAGCGGTAAACGTAGGCTGGAAACATTTGGTTTATCTCGATGCAACCTTGCGTGGCGACCAGTCGTCTACCCTGCCAATCGGAAACAATGTATACATTTACCCGTCATTCTCGGGCAGTTTCGTCTTTTCCGAACTGCTGAAACAAAGCGACCTGATGCCTTACGGAAAATTCCGTCTGTCATGGGCACAGGTAGGTAGTGACACCGATCCGTATCAGTTGGGACTGGTTTATACCAAATCTAAATTTACTTATCCAGGGTACACCATCGGTTATATCAACAATTCGACCATGCCAAACAAGAACTTAAAACCAACAAAAACCAACTCCTTTGAACTTGGTCTGGAAATGAAGTTCTTAAAAAACCGTATTGGACTCGATTTTACTTATTATACCCAAAACAGTAAGAACCAGATTATGGGTATGGCAAGTTCATGGACTACCGGTTATAATTACCGCCTCATCAACGCCGGTGAAATTGAGAACAAAGGTATTGAAATAGCCCTCAACACCCGTCCGGTACAACTCAAGGATTTCTCTTGGGACTTGAACCTGAACTTCTCAAAGAACAGCAACAAGGTTAAGAAGCTGGTGGACGACATGGATATGTTCGAACTTGAAAAAGCTGCATGGCTGGATGTACAAGTCGCAGCCAAAGTAGGTGAAAACTTCGGCTCCATCGTAGGTCCGGATTTCAAACGCAATGAAAACGGTGATATTCTGATCGACCCGCAGACCGGACTTCCTCAATACGACAAGAGCAACCACGTTTTGGGTAATGCTTCATGGGACTGGACCGGTGGTGTCGGAACGACTCTTACCTATAAAAACCTGTCACTGTCTGCCCTCTTCGATATCAAAGTAGGAGCCGATCTTTACTCTATGTCAGCCCGTGCTTCTTACGAATCAGGAAAGAGCAAGGAAACACTTGCCGGACGTGAAGAATGGTATCGTTCTGAAGAACAGCGTCAGGCTGCCGGAATTGCAAAAGGCTCTCCCGACTGGACTCCGACTGGTGGTTTCATCGCTCCGGGTGTAATCGACAATGGCGACGGAACTTATCGTCCGAACGACATCTACATCAATCCGGAAGACTACTGGATGAGTGTCTGCCGAAACGCTCCTTCCATGTTTATCTACGATAACTCCTACATCAAGTGCCGTGAAATCACATTGAGTTACAGAGTTCCCGAAACATGGTTGAAGAATGTAGTAAAAGGACTCACGGTTTCGTTCGTAGCACGTAACCCGTTCATCGTATGGAAGAACATTCCTAACATTGACCCGGATTCGAACTACAACAACACTACCGGTATGGGATTGGAATACGGTTCACTGCCGTCACGCAGAAGTTACGGCTTCAATGTCAATCTCAAATTCTAACAATATTCATCGTTCAATATATTAAAGTAGATATACAATGAAAAACTATAAATCATACCTTACCTTGATATTGACGGCATTCACCCTGCTCTTCACCGCATGTAGTGATGAGTACATGGAAAGTATGAATACAGACCCGTCGAAAGCCGCAACCATCGATCCGAATGCACAGCTCACCACAGCTCAGTTGCAGACTTACGGCGACTTGAGTATGGTGGAAATCTACAGAAACTACCTGTACGCCTTCAACCAGCAGCTGATGGGATGCTGGAATACAACCAACTACGGAGGAAGACACACTGTCGATAACAATGAAATGGGACGCATCTGGACTACATTTTATACAAATGCCATTAAGAACCTGACCGATGCACAATATCGTACGACCGACAACCCCGACAAAGTAAATATCAACGCTGCCGTACGTATCTACAGAGTATACCTGATGTCACTCATTACAGACATTCACGGAGATGTACCTTACAGTGAAGCCGGAAAAGGATTTTTGGAAGAAAAGTTCAACCCTCGTTACGACACACAGGAAGAAATATACAATGATTTCTTTACAGAACTCAAGGCAGCCGGCAACAGTCTGGATGCCAGCAAGGACAAAATCACAGGAGATGTAATCTACAACGGCGATGTAAGCAAATGGAAAAAACTTGCCAATTCACTAAGACTGAGATTTGCCATGCGTATCTCCAACGTAGCTCCTCAAAAAGCTCAGCAAGAGTTTGAAGCAGCCCTGCAAGATGAAGGAGGTATTTTTCAGAGCAGCGACGACGACGCACTGATTCAATACATGGAAAAATCATTCAGTTTCGGACAAGAAACCTACACCGACTACCGTGGTAACGCTTTGTCTCAGTTATTATTCGGTAATGACCCGGCAAATAACCCGAGCTACCTCTGCTCTACCCTCTTCAACCATCTGTATAATACTGGCGACCCTCGTACATTTATGATCGGACGTTGCTATTACGACGGACTGATGAGTTCCACCAGCCCCGACAATCGTATCGACCTGACGAACGAAATGCTTGAAAAAGGTATAGACTTCCATCCGTGCGATCCGGGAGCTTATTCCTGGGAACCCTGGCCGGCAGGATACGACAGCGACATTCTGAAAGAACTGGCAGAAACAAATCCTTCGGTAACCGTGAGCGTATCTCGTGAAACCGAGCCCAAACTGGCCAGCAACTTCCTGAAAAGTACCAATCCCGGCGTAGTCATAACCTATGCAGAAGTAAAGTTCCTGCTGGCAGAAGCATCGCTGAAAAAATGGAACGCCGGAAGTGAATCAGTAGAAGATTTATACAAAGAAGGTGTACGTGCCGCTATAGACTTTCTGACAGACAATTACGGATGCGACCAGGTATCGGACGAAGCCTTCAACGAATACATCAGCAACAACGGAATAGGCTATACTAACGAACAAAAGAAAGAAGCCATTAATACTCAGGCATGGATTCTTCACTTCACCAATCCTGCCGAATGTTGGGCAAACATACGCCGTTCCGGTTACCCGAAATTGAAATCACCGGCAGAATATGGTTTCGGACAATACCTCACAGGCGGAACAGAAATTCCGGTACGCCTTTGCTATCCGGTGCTGGAATCTTCTTACAACAAAGCAAGTTACGAAGAAGCATTAAGTCGCATGGGAGGAACAGACAACTGGTATACTCCGGTATGGTGGGACAAAGATGCAACAAAATAACAACCATTTTTAAATTCGAATCAATATGAAAAAGATATATTCCATACTATTGATGATGCTTGCCTTGAGTTTTGGACTCATTGCCTGCACGGAAGAAACTCCCTTTTCTACAGCAACAGAAAATGATGATCCCCGCATTCTCGACCCGTTGTTTCCCGACCGCGTTAACGGCGAACTGCCCGTTGTTTCAAACATCAGTCGCGATGCCAATTTCTCGATGACTCTTACCGTTACTCCAGCCGATTATACAACCGTTGCATGGTTCATCGACGGAGAAGAAATACAGACCGGAAAAGAAATTGACCTCGCACTGAAAGCAGGAACTTATCACCTGAAAGTGACTGCTACAACCAACATCGGTAAATCGACCTACCGTGAAGGACTTATTCAGGTAAATCCCTTGGCAGACGACCCCTGGGCTACGGAAGTTGCCTTTGAACGCATCATTGCCGCAGGAGAAAAAGCACAGCTTTATGGCGACAATCTCAATAAAGTAAAGAGCATCGTCATTGGTGGAAAAACAGCAACCGATGTCGCTTACACCGACAACGGAGCCAACAGCTACATTGAATACACTGTACCGGCAGACCTGACAGACGGAACGTATCGAATCATCCTTGTAGACGATGGAGGCAATGAATACGGAGGAAACAAAGTAACCGTTACACACGATGCACTTATCACAGCTGGTTCGGAACGCATCACAGCAAACAGTGAATGGGTAATGACAGGTATCAACCTCAACCAGATTGCATCGTTCACTTTCGCCGGACAGACCATAACCAGCTTTACCCGACAGTCGGCTACCGAAATAGCCTTTACCTGTCCTTCTCTGGAAGACGGAGAATACGCACTTACCGGAAAAACTACCTCGGGCAAAGAAGTAATGTTCTATACAAGCGAAGGAAACATCGCAGAACAGACTGTAGTCGTATCTTCGGAAAGAGTTTTGTGGGAGGGTCATCACTACGTATCATGGGATTTGCCTGATGATGATCCGAACAAGACTTTCAACCTGATTGGAAAAGATGTATTTGCCACCCTTAAGGCAGGTGCTGTATTGAGCATCCATTATTCCGTAAATCCGGCAGATGCATACCATCAGTTG
This sequence comes from Phocaeicola sp. HCN-6420, assembly GCF_037890145.1. NCBI lineage: Bacteria > Pseudomonadati > Bacteroidota > Bacteroidia > Bacteroidales > Bacteroidaceae > Phocaeicola > Phocaeicola sp. HCN-6420. The sequence continues at coordinate 79,430 of NZ_JBBKBJ010000012.1, read as the reverse complement.
CGTACCACAACCGGCTGGTGGAACGACCTGCCAGGCACCTCTGTCATCGAATTCCAGGAAGACGGAGTAAAACAAGTACAACTCACACAGGAAGTACTGGATAAGATTCAGACAGAAGATGGCTTCTTATGCATCGGACACGGATATTATGTAGATAGAATCAGCGTACAATAATACACTTAATAGCATTATGATACACCAAAAAATTGCCTTAAATTTATTTTCCATAGCAATAGCTGCCTGTTCCATACAGGCAGCTCCACCGGTAGCAATCGCTAAAGATGCCAAACTGGAACAACAAGTAGAAACGACTCTCTCGAAGATGACGCTGGAAGAGAAGATCGGACAGATGACCGAACTTTCCATTGATGTGCTGGGAAGTTTCGTTGATGGAGAATTCCAACTTGATGAAGCTAAACTGCACAAGGCTATAGCCGAATACAAAGTCGGATCGTTTCTGAATGCACCGGGCCCAGTCGCACAAGACAGAGCCAAGTGGCAGGAAATCATAGGAGCTATCCAATCTATGTCGATGAAAGAAATAGGCATTCCCTGCATTTACGGTCTGGACCAGAATCATGGAACAACTTATACGCTGGACGGAACACTTTTCCCGCAGAACATCAACCTGGGAGCTTCTTTCAACCCCGACCTGGCATACGAAGCAGCCCGTGTAACAGCATACGAAACTCGTGCCAGCGACTGTCCGTGGACATACTCTCCTACCGTCGACATGGCACGCGATCCACGTTGGTCGCGCGTGTGGGAAAACTACGGTGAAGATTGTCTGGTAAACGCCATCATGGGAAGTACAGCCGTCCGCGGATTTCAGGGAGATGACCCCAACCATATTCCAGCCGACCGTATCGCTACCTCGGTAAAACATTACATGGGTTACAGCCTGCCACGTACAGGAAAAGACCGTACTCCTGCCTATATTCCTGTATCGGAGTTGCGCGAAAAATGCTTTGCTCCTTTCAAGGAATGCGTAGAAGCAGGAGCACTGACCATCATGGTCAACAGTGGTTCTATCAACGGCGTTCCCGTTCACTCCAACCATGAACTGCTGACGAAATGGTTGAAAGAAGACCTCGGATGGGACGGAATGCTGATTACCGACTGGGCCGACATCAATAATCTGTATACCCGTGAACGTATTGCAGCCACCAAAAAAGAAGCAATCCAGATAGCCATCAATGCCGGTATAGATATGGCTATGGAACCCTACGACTTGAACTTCTGTACACTGTTGAAAGAGCTGGTAAAAGAAAATAAGGTACCGATGAGTCGTATAGACGATGCCGTACGTCGTGTCCTCCGGCTGAAGTATCGTCTGGGGCTCTTCGAGCGCCCCAATACCCAACCCAAGGAATATCCTTTGTTTGGCAGCAAGGAACATGCCGAACTGGCTCTCCGTGCAGCCGAAGAATCGGAAATCTTGCTGAAGAACCAGAACAACATTCTGCCATTGGCTAAGGGCAAGAAACTGCTGGTAACCGGTCCGAACGCCAACTCCATGCGTTGTCTGAACGGTGGCTGGAGCTATTCATGGCAAGGACATCTGGCAGACAGATTTGCCGGAAAGTACAATACCATCTACGAAGCCCTGTGCAACAAGTTCGGTGCCGAAAATATCACTCTTGAACAAGGTGTAACTTACAAGCCGGAAGGTGCTTATACCGAAGAAAACGAACCGGAAATTGAAAAAGCCGTAGCTGCTGCAAAGAACGTTGACATCATCATCGCCTGCATCGGTGAAAACTCGTATTGCGAAACACCGGGTAATCTTTCCGACCTGACTATTTCACCCAGCCAGCGTGAACTCGTTAAGGCACTGGCTGCTACCGGTAAACCGATTGTCCTGATATTGAACGAAGGCAGACCTCGTCTGATAAACGATCTGGAACCTCTTGCCAGCGGAATCATCAACATACTGCTGCCGGGTAATTACGGAGCAGATGCTTTGGCAAATATTCTGGCAGGCGATGTCAATCCGAGTGCCAAGATGCCTTACACCTACCCGCGTCATCAGGCAGCACTTACGACTTACGATTACCGGGTAAGCGAAGAAATGGATAAGATGGAAGGAGCCTACGACTACGATGCCGTCATTTCCGTACAGTGGCCGTTTGGTTACGGATTAAGCTACACTACATTCTCGTACAGCAACCTGCGTGTAAACCACACCTCATTCACTGCTACCGATGAACTTCAGTTCTCAGTAGATGTAACCAATACCGGAAACCGTGTGGGAAAAGAAACAGTCATGCTGTTCAGCAGCGATCTGGTAGCCTCGCTTGTACCCGAAAACCGCAGACTGCGTGCCTTCCAGAAAATAGAATTAAAGCCGGGTGAAACCAAGACTATCACCTTGACCATTAAAGCCAGCGACCTCGCATTTGTTGGAGCCGACGGTAAATGGATTCTCGAGCAGGGTGATTTCCGTATGCAAAGCGGCAATCAGACACTGAACATTACGTGCAGCCAGACACACAAATGGGATTCACCTAACAAATAACAGTTTATTCAAAGTTGCTCAATTTTGAGCAATTAGCACTCAAAACGCATAAAAGTGGGATAGTATTGCTTAACACAATATTATCCCACTTTTTTAAATATATTTATATCGGTATATTTCCACCAGCAATTACTTTTTACACAGAAGAAGTACAAGAGAAATATAGATTTCAATTTAAGAAAACATTTACAATGTAATGCTGCCTAAGTAATTATACACGACCTCTCCCTCTACATAAGGCAAAAGATCGTTATAGCCATCTACTCGAATAATATCCATATCCAATGATTTTTTCCCATATTCCTTATTTAATGTTGACCAGCCAAAATCGAAATTTTCTCCTTTCGAAAATACCATAATCTTTTTCTCCGGAAGTTTTACCGGCTGATTTTTAAACTTAACATATACATATAAAGTAGCCATAGGTTTATTGTACGCAGGGACACGAGCATATTCTCGCATGCCATAAAAACCTTTGGCACGTGTTTTATCAACGGGAAGAGAAGTAAACAGAGAAGCATTTGCAAAATGAAATGCACATTCTTCCCATAGGCAGTAACGAAGTTTACTCAAATCATTCTGCTGCTTGGTCTTTACATCTGTACAAGAAAAGCCAGACAAAGGAAAACACTCCTTAGCCATATCATATTGTTGCAATTCCGACAAGCATTTTAAACGAAAGACTTTTGAAAAATCGGCCTTTCCCAATTCCTGCTGAAGTGTTGCCAGATAAGTCTTACGCATTTCCTCCAATGCAAAAGGATCTGCTGACGCCTGTTTAAATTGCTCAGGAACACACAATGAAATATACTTGTCTACAACTTTTTCATCTACTGGAGTCTGATAAAGTTTCAATGCATAAATATATAAAATAGAAGGAGTCAGGTCTACAGCTCCCTCAACTGAAGACAACATACAATCAGACATTACATTTCCACAGGTTAAAGCTTCATTCAGACTGATACAGAAGCGTTTCCCTCCTCCTTCAGCCATGACAACCAACGGCTTTTCAGGCTGTGTATAAATTCCCATGGACTCATATAGTTTTTTATCATATCCGGGTATAGAAGTAATAACAACTTTTAAGCCATCAATATCTCGTTCATAAACGGAACTTAAACTACCTTGTTCATCGACTGTCCGCATAAATAAATATCCTGAAGAAGCTGGCTTACCAATAATAAGAGTATCACCCTGTTCGTAGTTTTTTCCATTACAAGCTACGATTGCCTGTTGTGCATAAACATCTGTCATCATCAGGCTCCCAACAAATGCCATTGCACAGCATAAAAGTTTTGTTTTCATAAGTAAAGTTTAGATTCAACATATGCAAATATAGCAAAATTTCGATAAAGGCCTTTATTCATCGATAAAACAGACAAAGAATCTTCAGATAACATCGTTTCTTCTTCTTTTTTTCTTCAGCAGATTCCACTGATTTTTTGTACAAAACATTTTAGAATTTGTACAAATTTTCAAAAAACGTCGAGAGAAATTTCAAAGTACAAGCGCAAAAGTTATATCAAACAATAGCAATCATGCTTTTTCCACCCTTCACGCCCTTCACCATCCCCGCTCAAGACAGGAAATCCGATAGAATGGAATGCTAAAAAGCCCAAGTCCAAGCCATGTGAAGGATGTGAAGGGCAAAACAAGATACAAATAATACTTAATAATCAATAAATATACATTTCTTATATAAAATACCTCTAAACAATTATATAAATTTCATAGTTTTGTAATTTGATACAACCTCAAACTAAACATTATATGATACTAAACAGACCCCTACTATTGCGAGCTTTAGCAGGAGCTTTGTTGTGCGCACCAGTCTGTGCATCGGCTGGAAATATAAGCCATTACAATGCAGCAACAGAAGCTAAAGTTTTTCCATGGAAGAAAAAAAAGAACAAAGAAAAGACGGAGGAAGTAAGTAAAACCGACTTTGAAAAAATTGCATCCGAAGGCAATCTCGTTGCCCGAGGCATGTTCAATGTGTATGCACAAGACGACAAGTACTATTTTGAAATCCCTGTTTCACTGCTTCAGCGTGACATGCTGGTGGTGAACAAATTGCAAAGGGTGCCTTTCGAACTGAATGATGCCGGTGTGAATCGTGGCACAAACTACGAAACTCAGATGATACGCTTTGAATGGAACAAGCAGGCGAAGAAAATCATGGTACGGCAGAGCCGCCCGCTGCCGGAATCGCCCGAACATGATGCCATAACCCGCTCGGTTCGGGATAACTTCATATCTCCACTTATCGACGATTTCAAAGTAGAAGCTTGCAGTGCCGATTCTGCTTCGGTATTGATTCAGATAAACGACATTTACGACGGCTCGGAAACCAGCATCAACAATGTTTTTGATAATATCAATCTGGGCACTTCGGCGGTAAAGGATTTATCACGCATCATTTCGATAAAGGCTTTCCCCAACAACATCGTGGCAACTTCCGAACTGACTACGAAAGTGCGTGAGGGAATGTCGTCGGTCAACGTTACTGTAGAGGTAAGTTCTTCGCTTGTATTGCTGCCGGAAAAACCGATGATGGGACGTCTTGACAACCCGAAAGTGGGATACTTCACTAAGGATTTGCTCTACTTCAGCGACTCTCAGCAGAAAACGGAAGAGAAAAAATACATCACACGCTGGCGACTGGAACCGAAACCGGAAGACCGAGAGGCGTATCTGCGCGGAGAACTCGTAGAACCGGAAAAGCCGATTGTATTTTATATTGAAAATTCTACTCCCTACCGCTGGCGGAAATATATCAAGCAGGGTATAGAAGACTGGCAGATAGCTTTCGAACGTGCCGGATTCAAAAATGCAATCATAGCCAAGGAACTGCCCGACAGCATAGCGGCAAATGCTGATGACATCAACTATTCGGTTGTAACGTATGCGGCTTCGTCGAAAGCCAATGCGATGGGTCCGTCTATTCTCGACCCGCGTTCGGGAGAAATTCTGGAAGCGGACATCATGTGGTGGCACAATGTCATCTCGATGGTGCAGGAATGGATCACCGTTCAGACGGGTGCCATCGACCCGAGAGCACGGGGAACGAAGCTGCCCGACGAAATGATGGGAGATGCCATCCGTTTTGTGGCTTGTCACGAGGTAGGACATTCGCTGGGATTGCGCCATAACATGATGGGTTCGTGGACCTTCCCTACGGATTCACTTCGCTCGAAAAGCTTTACAGACCGGATGAATTCTACAGCATCGTCTATCATGGATTATGCCCGTTATAATTACGTGGCACAGCCCGGCGACGGAGTTACAGCTGTGTCGCCGCATATCGGTCCGTACGATATCTTTGCCATCGAATACGGTTACCGCTGGTACGGTCTGCCTACTCCGGAAGCAGAAAAGGATGTGTTATACAACTTTCTGAACAAACACAACGGACGATTGTATAAATACAGTGAGGCACAAGACCCTCGTTCGGCAGTCGATCCGAGAGCACAGAATGAGGATTTGGGAGATGACCCGGTACGTTCTTCGGAACTGGGCATAGCCAACCTGAAACGTATCGTACCCGAAATCATCAAGTGGACGACTACAGGAGAGAAGGGACAGACTTACGAAGAGGCTTCACGCCTGTATTATGCAGTGATCTTGCAATGGAATAATTACTTGTACCACGCAATGGCAAATATCGGCGGTATTTATATAGAGAATACTACAGTTGGCGACGGAGTGAAAACGTATACGTACGTAGAAAAGGAAAAGCAGGAAGCTGCACTCGATTTTCTACTGAATGAAGTACTTTGCTATCCGCGCTGGCTGTTCGATACAGAGATTTCCGACTATACGTTCCTGCTGCGCAAAAATCCGACGGGGGTAATAGAATATGCTCCGAGCCAGATTCTGAAAAATACGCAGGGATATATCTTCTGGGATCTGCTCGCCAACGAACGACTGATGCGTATGCTTGAAAATGAGTTGAAGAATGGCAAAAAGGCATTTACCGTAGTACAGATGATGGACAAGATGCATAATTCCATTTTTGCAACGACCATTAAGGGAGGTACTCCCGACGTTATGGAGCGTAACTTGCAAAAAGGATTCCTTGATGCACTGATTACGGCTGCGGCTGAAAGTGAGGGGGTAAAAATAAACAAGCAACTGACCGCAACAAGTGGCAATCCGTATCTGTTTCATCACACGCCATGGTGCAGTCATGATGAATTTACTTTCGAACAGGCCGAACGTATGGGGGATAAACGTGAGCTGAGTTTCTATGGCGGACAGGTAAATCGTATATCAGATGCCATATCAGTTAAACGGGGGGAATTGCTGCGTATCAAGAAATTGCTGGAATCAAGACGCAACACATCGGATACAGCAGCACGCTATCATTACGACGACATGATTCTTCGTATCAATACAGCACTGGGACTGAACGACTAATCTCGTTCTTCCCGTGCCGATGCACAAAAACAAATACTAAACTATTTAATACAAAATCAACAACATTTTTTTCAATGAAGAAATCCTTATTATTGACTTTGCTGCTCATCGTGCACGTATGTGCAGCATGGGCAGCCGACAAGGTAATTACCGGTAACGTAATTGCTGATGACGATAAACAGCCACTGATCGGTGTTTCTGTATATGTTTCTGCAGACGACTTGAAAAAAGCCGGAAGCAACCTGATGTCTTTGGGAGTCGTTACCGATATCGACGGAAACTTCTCCATCTCTGTACCTTCTGGCATAAAAAAACTGCAATGCAGTTATATAGGTTACACTACATTACAAATAGAACTGAAGCCGGGACAAACGCATTATAATGTTTCATTGCAACCTTCATCGACGATGTTGAATGATGTGGTTGTGACCGGTTACCAGACGGTAGAGCGTCGTAAGCTGACTGCGGCCGTTTCCAAAATCGATATATCAGAAGAACGTATCGGTACGGTAAAGAGCGTCGATCAGGCACTCTCGGGGCAAATTGCCGGACTTTCTGCCGTAGCTACTTCTGGAGCTCCCGGCTCTCCTGTAAAAATCCGTATTCGTGGTACGTCATCGCTGAACGGAACGCAGGATCCGCTGTGGGTACTCGATGGTATTCCTTTGGAAGGAACTGATATTCCCAGTCTGGAATCGCTGAAAAACATTGATGATGTACAGCAGTCTTCCATCGCAGGATTGAACCCAGCCGACATTGCCGACATCACAGTATTGAAAGATGCTGCCGCAACGGCTATTTATGGTGCACGCGCAGCAAACGGTGTAATCGTCATCACGACTAAAAACGGTAAGGCAGGAAAGACTAAAATCAACTTCAGTACCCGCCTCACCTGGTCGCCTCAGCAGAATATCGACCGTCTGAACCTGCTGAATGCATCGGAAAAGGTCGATCTGGAATTGCAGCTGATGAAAAGCAACTATGCCATGAATGCCGACAAGGGAGAAGTATACCGTATCTTGAACCGCTACAATGCAATAGATACATTCAAGAAAAATGGTTGGGATGCCCTCTCAAAAGACGCCCAAAACGAAATAAACGCATTGCGTCTGATAAATACCGACTGGAATGATATCTTGCTACAGGATGCATTCAGTCAGGAATATAACTTGAGCTTGTCGGGCGGTAACGAGAAAGCTACTTACTATACGTCACTGGGATATTCGAAGGAACAGGGAAATATTCCCAATGTGGCTTCCGACCGTCTGAACCTTGTGATGAAAGCCAATTATAAGGTGAACCATATCTTAAAATTTGGCGCTTCGGTATTCGTGAACCGCCGCAACAACGATTCATACCTCGCTACTGACGGATTTACCAACCCGATGTTTTATGCACGTATCGCCAATCCGTATCTGACTCCATACGATAAAGATGGAAATTATGTATACGATAGTGATATTCAAAGCGGAAACTCGGATTTGCTGTTCAACACCTTTGAAGAACGACAGAATACCTCGAATGAAACAACAATCAATTCGTTGTCTTCCATCTTCGATGTAGAACTTCGTTTTGACGACCGCTTTAAAATTACTTCTCAGGTGGGATTACAGCTCGACAAGACTTCGCGTGAACAGATTGCCGACCAGGAATCTTTTGCCATGCGTCTGGAACATCAGAACCGACGTAACAACGGAGTTTCTTTTCTTCCGAAGAAAGGTGGTTTCGACAAGAATTATGAAAATTCGGATTCACAAGTAACCTGGAAAACTATGGGTACATACCGCGACACGTATGCTGATATTCACGAATTCGAAATCATGGTCGGTTCGGAACTTCGTCGTACGTGGGCTACGACACTTTACTCGGTGGGCTACGGGTACGACCGCCGTACCATGACCAACCAGCCGGTGGTATTCCCCAGCGAATCACAGGCTTTCCCCTTGCATTCCAAGACTAATGTAGAGAACGCCTATGTATCTGCTTTTTCTACCATGTCTTATTCGCTGCTGAACCGATACACGCTGGGAGGAAGTATCCGTTTCGACGGTTCCGACTTGTTTGGAGTAGACAAGAAATATCGTTACCTGCCACTTTATTCGGTCAGTGCCTTGTGGCGTATCTCAGAAGAACCCTTTACAGAAAATGCGAAGTGGATGGATAATCTGGTGATCCGTGCATCGTATGGTTTGCAGGGAAACATCGACAAGAACACTTCTCCATATCTGCTGGGGAAATATCAGTCGAACGCAAATCCTATCCTTCCTGGAAACACGGAAGACATGATTGTGGTAAACTCGGCACCAAACGACAAGTTGCGCTGGGAAAAGACTCACTCCGTAAACGTGGGAATGGACTTTGCCGTCCTGAATCAGGCTATCAACCTGAGCGTAGACTATTATTACCGCAAGGGAGTAGACTTGATCGGCATGCAGATGCTTCCGCTGGAAACAGGATTTACCTCGACTAATATCAACTGGGCAAGTATGACAAACAAGGGTATTGAAATAGCTTTGTCTACACGAAACATACATACCAAATCGTTTATGTGGACTACAACTTTCAACTTTGCCTACAACCAGAATAAGGTATTGAAAGAAGCTATACGAGAAGATGCCACTTACCCAAGCCGTGAAGGTTATCCGGCTGGAGCAATCTTTGCTTTCCCTTATGCCGGCATAGACGAAAACGGACAGATGACATTCTATAACAAGGAAACGGGCAAGGTGGAATCGATGAAAGAATTCTTTAAAATACAGGAATTCGGATTTGGAGCTTACGACTTGAGCAACGAAGAACTCCGAAATAAGTATGAATATATAGGAACAGCCGATTCACCTTACACTGGAGGTTTTAACAATACGTTTACGTATAAGGCATGGGAACTGGGCATCAACTGTATTTTCAATGCAGGAGGCTATGTACGTGTACAGCCCAGCTACTCACTTACGTCGTTCGACCGCGGACAAAATACGAACCGTGATATTCTGAATCGCTGGACACCGGAAAACCCGAATGGTACGATGCCGGCTCTGGTAGACTCTAATACGGACATGGATGCTTACTTCTTCCTCGACGGAGCTGTAAACCCGTATGCGTATTCCAGCTTGTGGGTGAAGAAACAGAACTACATGCGTATACAAAGTATTCGTCTGGGATATGAACTTCCGTTCGATTTGATAAAAAAACTGGGTATCAGTCAGGCAACCGTGGCTTTGGAAGGTCGTAATCTCTTCGTATTCGGCTCGAGCTACGACAATTATCTCGATCCGGAAACAATGGGTAATCCGTATGCACAGCCTATCCCGAAATCATTTACATTCAGTTTGAATCTTAACTTTTAATTTGTAACGAACAATGAAAAAACAATATATTGGCTTGCTTTTTGCCTGTCTGACTTTCTTTTTGACGGGCTGCGACAAATTTCTGGATATTCAGCCAACAGGGAGTGTGATTCCTCAAACGCTGGCCGAATACCGTGCTTTATGGCTGAACGCCTGTACAACAGTCCCGGCAGACCGGGGACTTGCCGGTATGGGTGCTGACGAAATGTTTGTAAGCAATAAAAACGATCAGGACAAATATGGAGCTATCGAGCGATGGGAAGGTACGACAACTTCTACAACTACCGTATCGTTTGACTGGGCTAATTATTACGAAGTACTGTTTTTTGCTAATTTCATCATTGAACATCACGATGAAATATCCGAAGGAAGCCAAAGCGAAATAGAACAACTTACAGGTGAGGCTTACCTGATGCGTGCATACATGCATTTCATTCTGGTGAATCTGCACGGACAGCCTTATACCAAACCGGGAGCTCCAGCTACCAAAGCTATTCCACTGAAACTGGATACTGACCTGGAAAAACAATTGTTCCGCAATACCGTAAGCGAAGTGTATACTTCTATTCTGGAAGATTTAAAAAGTGCTGAAGAGCTGATAAACGTGGAAAAATGGGATGACATTACCCTCTCTTACCGTTTTACCAAAGTATGTGTTCCGGCTATCCGTTCACGTGTGTACCTATACATGGGTGACTGGAAGAATGCTTATGCACAGGCGGAAGAGGCTCTTAAAACTAAAAATGAACTGGAAGATTTCAAGGCAGACGGATTCAAATTACCCAACCAGTATCAGTCGGTAGAAGCAATCAATGCACTGGAATATACGATTAACAACAACTATCAGAATGCTGTATCTGTACTTCCTTCATTCCTGACAATGTATCAGGAAGGCGACCTTCGCCCGGATGCTTACTTTGCTCCGGCAGATAAAGACGGTAACCGCAAATCGAAAAAGGGAGGTAATTCTGAATTTCGTTGCACTATACGTACAGGCGAATTGTATCTGAACAGTGCAGAAGCAGCAGCACAATCGGATAACCTGCCTGAAGCTCGCAAGCGTTTGCTGCAACTTATGGAAAAGCGTTATACGGTAGAAGCGTATGCCCAAAAGAAAACTTCTGTAGAAAGCATGGGTAAAGATGAACTGATAAAAGAGATTCTGAACGAACGTGCCCGAGAACTTGCATTCGAAGGACACCGCTGGTTCGACTTACGCCGTACAACTCGTCCACGCATCGAAAAGATACTCGACGGTCAGAAATATGTATTGGAGCAGGATGACCCGCGCTATACGCTTCAAATTCCCAAGGAGGCAATAGCAGCTAATCCGAACTTAACTCATTGATAAATAAAAAAGAGATGCGATGAAGAATGAATTTCATCGCATCTCTTTTTTATTTATCGAATTATCACTTACTCATGTCGTTCCATTTCATTGCGGATAAACGTCGTGACATTGATTTCCTCAACCTGATCAAACTTTTGTTTACGATACGGACAATCCGTACACAGACATTTGCTACATTTCGGACTCTCAAAAATGTTACATGGGTCCAAATGAATATTCAGTACAGCATGCTCCGAATACTTATCGTTCAGTACCTTCTGCAACTGAGCTCCGATGCGATGCCCTTGATCAATGTTATAATACCAGGGAATAGTCAGGTCACAATCCATATACAGAGAAGTTCCCGATTTTAAAACCTTTACGTTATGGATATCAATCCATTCCGGTTTTCGGTTACGGTTTAGTGTATCGGCAAGATCTTTCAACAAATTGATATCTGCTCTATCCAGTAAGTTGTCCGTCGTCTTTCTCAGAATAGAAATTCCGGTTATTATGATGATGGACCCAAAAATAAGTGCCATGGCACTATCTATCCAGGTAATTTTCGTAAAATAAAGAAGAATCAATCCTACTACCAAACCAATCGTAGAGTAAGTATCCGACTGCAAATGTTTTCCTCCTGCCACCAGCGCAATAGAATTATACTTCTTTCCGATATGTATGCTATACCACCCCATCAGATAATTAATCAGTCCCGATACTGCAATGATATAAATACCGATATCTACCTTTTGAATTTCATCCGGTACAAGCAATCGCTTTATACCTTCATAAATAATCATTCCTCCGGCAATTGATATCAATATGCCCTCGATAGAAGCCGATATCAGTTCTATTTTACCATGCCCGAAAGGATGATCAGTGTCCCGAGGCTTTTCCGACCAGCACAAGCTGAACAAACTTATTGTTCCAGCTGCCACATTGACTATACTTTCCATAGCATCCGTCAGTACACCTACAGAATTGGTCAGGTAATACGCAACGAACTTAACCACCAAAATTAATACTGATATCATCAGTATGTTTCGCTGGACTTTTTGCTTTAATTTATTCTCTGTTAGTTCCATAATCCTCAAAAGATTGAAGTTTGAAAAATGAGTGGACGAAAGTACAACTTATTTTTAACCCGACAAAAACATGATGGCTTAAAGTCAATCTAAATTTCAATATGTTACAATTTATCATTCATTTAATTGACAATTAACACATCAAATAGGAAAATGATTCCTAAAATCATTATAAAGAAACTTTTACCGGAATCTCATAAATATAGACTATTAATAATTATGCCCCCTGCTAAAACTGTTCACACAGTCAGGCAGAGGGCATGATAATCTTAAAAAGCTTATATTATGAATTTTCTATCAAATCAAGAATCCCAACAAGATACCGGCAGCCACAGCTGAACCAATTACTCCAGCAACATTCGGACCCATAGCGTGCATCAACAAGTAGTTAGTCGGATCGTATTCCAATCCTACTACCTGAGAAATACGTGCTGAGTCGGGAACGGCAGAAACCCCGGCATTACCGATAAGCGGATTAATCTTATTTTCTTTCTTCAATACCAAGTTGAATATCTTAACAAAAATAACTCCAGAAGCAGTAGCAATAAAGAATGACAACGCTCCCAAGATAAAGATTTTGATAGAATCCCAGGTCAAGAACTCAGATGCCTGAGTAGAAGCTCCGACGGTCAGTCCTAACAAAATAGTAATTGTATCAATCAGCGGACCACGGGCTGTTTCTGCAAGACGACGAGTTACACCACTTTCTTTCAGCAGATTACCGAAAAACAGCATACCCAGCAATGGCAAACCGGAAGGAACCAGGAAGCAAGTAAGCAACAAACCGATAATAGGGAACATCACCTTTTCTGTATGCGATACGGCACGAGGTGCTTTCATACGGATAAGACGTTCTTTTTTAGTAGTCAGCAGTCGCATAACAGGAGGCTGTATCACAGGCACAAGTGCCATATACGAATAAGCCGAAACCGCAATTGCTCCCATCAGGTTAGGTGCAAGTTTCGAAGACAAGAAGATAGCTGTCGGACCATCTGCTCCACCGATAATACCAATAGCAGCAGCCTGCATCGGATCGAAACCAATTTCCAGTGCAATCATGTAGGCACCGAAGATACCAAACTGAGCAGCCGCACCAATCAGCATCAGTTTCGGATTCGAAATCAGAGCCGAGAAGTCCGTCATCGCCCCAATGCCTAAAAAGATAAGCGGCGGATACCATCCGGAAGTCACACCCTGATACAAAATGTTAAGAACTGAGCCTTCCTCGTAGATACCTACTTTCAGTCCGGCTTCCATATTGAACGGAATATTACCGATAAGTATACCAAATCCGATAGGAATCAGCAACATCGGTTCGAATTCCTTAGCAATGGCAAGATAAATGAACACTATACCTATCAGGATCATAATAAGATGTCCCGGAGTGGCATTGTAAAAACCAGTATAGGTCCAGAAGTCTGCCAGGTTATTTTGTAAAAAACTACTAAATTCTCCCATATTACTCGATGATTATAAGGTCTGTACCTTCAAGAATAGATTCTCCCTTGCTTACCTTGATAGAAGTAACTTTACCATCACGGTCTGCTTTGATATCGTTTTCCATCTTCATGGCTTCCAGAATAAGCAACGTTTGTCCGCGTTTTACCATGTCGCCTTCCTTTACCTTGATTTCAAGAATTACACCAGGAAGCGGTGACTTGATGCCAGCCTTGCTTCCGACACTCGCCGGACGAGTCACGGCAGCAGGAGGAGCAGCCGGACTGGTAGATGCGGTACGTACTACAGGTTTAATTTTCGGCTTATTTTGTTTTTCTAATTCTACGGTATATGGCGTGCCATTTACTTCTACACGCACATTGTTATCTTCTATGTCACCCACGGTTACCTTATACAAGTTTCCGTTAATTTTATATCTGTATTCTTTCATGGTTTTTATCATTTTAAGATGATTATTTCTTATGTGGAGTTTCACGTAAAGTATAAATCTTCGAACTCCACGGAGAATAACTACGTTTCACACGACTGATGGTCAAGATTGTTTCTTCTACATCATGGTCGGCTCCCTGCGCTTCATGCAATGCCATAGAAATAGCAGCAATCACTTCACCCGGTGCCTCACCCAAACCTTTCTCCTTAGCTTCCTGCTTGTCGGTAATGTTGTGTGCAATCATAGCATTACGCTTACGCAACTTGATGGCAGCCTTACCAACCAGTTTAAAGCAGATATAAAGCAATATCAGTCCCAGAAAGACAACACTCATGGCAGATATAGCCATACCAATACCTATGGGGTCGTGTTGTTCAAACTTATCCATCTTAGGATTACTCTCTATCGTCTGATTGTTTGTACTCGGAGTCACATATTTGTCTGCGCTCGCTCCTTTGACTTCCCACTCAGCCGAAGCATCTCCTACTCTGGCATACGACTGATCTCCATTCAAAATTCCGGCTGGAACCGTCACTTCATCAAGTAACTTTTTACCAGAGTCATACAACCCAATCCAGTTTGCATTAGTCTTACTCAATACAAAATTGGTATGGAAAGTTCCACGTCTCGGATTTCCGTCTGCCCAAAAAAGTGTATGCTGACGCGGCTTGATGCTGGTCAGTACATCGCCTTTCGGTATGAAATAGGTAGCGGTATCTCCCGGTTCACTACTCACTTTCAGCAAGCACCCGGCAAGATCGGCTGTACTATATGCCTTATTGAATATTTCAATCCAGCCGCTATGTACGCCATAATCATCTTGGAAGTTATTCTGATTGTCCACCAGTACTTCATTGATGACCAGCTTACTGTTCGATTTCGTTTCTGTACAAGAAGTAAAACCGACCAGCAATAGCAAAGAAAGAAATATTCCTATTCTGTTTTTTCTCATAGATTTCTTAAGTTGAAAGTTAATAATCGAATAGTCCACGAATTACAATGGAATATTTCCGTGTTTCTTAGCCGGATTCGTCAGCTTCTTAGTCTGTAACTGCTGCAGAGCACGAATAATACGGAAACGAGTATTACGCGGCTCTATCACATCGTCTATATAACCATATTTAGCAGCATTATACGGATTTGCAAACAATTTAGTATACTCTGCTTCCTTCTCAGCCATGAACGCTTTCGGATCGGCAGCTTCTTTTGCCTCTTTGGCATACAAGACCTCTACAGCTCCGGCTCCACCCATTACAGCAATCTCTGCAGTTGGCCATGCGTAGTTCATATCACCACGCAACTGCTTACAACTCATTACAATATGCGAACCTCCATACGACTTACGTAAAGTTACAGTAACTTTAGGTACAGTAGCTTCGCCGTAAGCATAAAGCAATTTAGCTCCATGCAAAATAACAGCATTGTATTCTTGTCCTGTTCCTGGAAGGAATCCCGGAACATCCACCAATGACACAATAGGAATATTGAAAGCATCGCAGAAACGAACAAAACGTGCAGCTTTACGAGAAGCATTACAGTCCAATACTCCGGCCAAGAACTTCGGCTGATTGGCAACAATACCTACCGATTGTCCATTGAAACGAGCAAAACCTATTATGATATTTTTGGCAAAATCACGCTGTACTTCGAGGAACTCACCATTATCAACAATTGCTCCGATAACTTCATACATATCATAAGCCTTGTTCGGGCTATCCGGAATGATTTCATTCAATGAATCTTCCAGACGGTCAATCGGATCTGTACAGTCAACATAAGGAGGTTCCTCCAGATTATTCTGAGGTATGTAGCTTAATAGTTTACGAATCAGAGCAAGACCTTCTTCTTCAGTAGCAGCTGTAAAGTGAGTTACACCCGAACGAGTTGAATGTACACTTGCACCTCCCAAGTCCTCTTGTGAAACATCTTCTCCGGTCACAGTCTTTACCACCTTCGGGCCAGTAAGGAACATATACGAAGTACCTTCCATCATCAAGGTAAAATCGGTCAAGGCAGGAGAATACACAGCACCACCGGCACAGGGACCAAAGATACCTGAAATCTGAGGAACTACTCCAGAAGCCAATATGTTGCGCTGGAAAATTTCAGCATATCCAGCCAATGCATTGATACCTTCCTGAATACGCGCTCCACCCGAATCGTTCAGTCCGATACAAGGAGCTCCCATCTTCATAGCCATATCCATAACCTTGCAGATCTTTTGAGACATGGTTTCCGACAATGAACCAGCCGATACGGTAAAGTCTTGTGCAAAGACATACACCAGTCGTCCTTCAATTGTTCCATATCCTGTAACAACACCGTCGCCCAAATAATGTTTCTTATCCATACCGAAATTAGTACAACGATGTTTTACGAACATATCCATTTCTTCAAAACTACCTTCGTCAAGCAGCATGGCAATACGTTCGCGTGCTGTATATTTCCCTTTAGCGTGTTGCTTTTCGATAGCCTTCTCACCACCGCCCAAACGAGCCTGGGCACGCAGTTCGATAAGCTCTTTTACTTTTTCAAGTTGGTTACTCATGGTACTAGAAATTTATTAAATTAGTAAATGACAACATACAACGGCGGACATACCTTCGCTTAAAAGCAACAAAGTGACGAAGAATCTTGCATACATTCATAAATGTTCACAAAATTCTCCGTCACTTCTTTATTCCGAATGACAACAAACGGTCAATGTCCTCACCATTTCATTCATTGTCCGTAATTATTTTTCACAAAGTTCGGTTAATACCCCCATCGTTGATTTCGGATGAAGGAAAGCAATACTCAAGCCTTCTGCACCTTTTCTCGGAGCTTTATCAATAAGACGAATGCCATTTGTTTCAGCTTCAGCCAAAGCATTTGCTACACCATCTTCAACAGCAAATGCTACATGATGAACTCCCATGCCTCTGTTTTCAATAAACTTAGCAATCGTACTGTCAGGTCCTGTAGGTTCAAGTAATTCAATTTTCGTTTCACCACATTTCAGAAAAGCAGTTTTCACTTTCTGATCATCGACAGTTTCTATATTATAACATTTCAATCCAAGTACATTTTCATAATAAGGAAGGGCTTCTTCAATGCTTTTTACAGCAATTCCCAAATGTTCGATGTGAGAAATTTTCATAATCAAGTTGTTTTTAATGGTATTAAAATCTAAAGTTGGTTCATATCAACTGCACAAAGAAAACAAAAATGTGCAGAATAAAGAAATATTTCCCTATTTTATTTTCGCTATAAACTCTTTTTTTAGTTTATTTTTATTTTACAAAAATCTCGAATGTCAGAAATATTTTTCTTTCATTGGTAGATAGACTTCACAAAGTATTTTCCTATGATATTACTTATTTATCAACATCTTAAGCATCCATTTTTCTGAAGATGGCTACTCAACTACAAACAACACGCAATTCAACATCACAAATTATCGTCAACCTGTTTTACCAAACAACATCTAATGATCTTTTCTGCTCAAAGCTTAAAAGATA
Organism: Phocaeicola sp. HCN-6420; assembly: GCF_037890145.1. Taxonomy (NCBI): domain Bacteria; kingdom Pseudomonadati; phylum Bacteroidota; class Bacteroidia; order Bacteroidales; family Bacteroidaceae; genus Phocaeicola; species Phocaeicola sp. HCN-6420. The sequence continues at coordinate 61,343 of NZ_JBBKBJ010000012.1, read as the reverse complement.
TTATTTCCCATTTCTCGACAAAAAGAAGTTATATTGTAAAAACACAATCTGCCACATATCGTACACGGAGATTATATATAGATACGGATCAGTAAGCGGTTCAGCCAATTCCATTTCACCCTAAACCAGCGGCGTGTACTCAACTGTTTTCCTCCGAAACGTAAAATAAAGTCGCGATAACTGAATTTTCGGAAAGGAAGTCCCGCTTCTATAAATTCAAAATGATTGCAACCATGCTCTCTCGCATAAGTCATCGCTCCCCAAACAGCCAGTACTCCCGGATAAAGCAACGGATAACTTTTACGCATACCTGCCGAAAACATCAGATAAGCCGTATCACCAGAGAACAAACATACTGCTCCTCCAATCACCTTTCCCTTATAACGAACAACAAAGATTTTACCTATTCCACCAATCGAGGACTGTTCAGAAAAAGAAGCAAAGAAACGGAAATCAGGAAGATAACGATGTATTTTGGCAGAATAATACTTCTTCAACATTGCAAAAAAAGCTTTGATTGTGTCAGAAGAAGAAGCTATTTCAACAGAAGCTCCATTTTCGACTCCTCTGGCAATCTGACGTTTACGAGAAGGGCTCATCCATTTATCGAGCTGCTCATGATGAATAGAATTACGTATCCGCAGCCAACGTACCGGGAAATAATCATTTCGCCGGAAATACCGATACCCAAACAAAGGTTCTTCGATATTACGAAACTCCAATAAAAAGGAGGATTCCTTATAGCGAAGAGTAAAATACGTCAGCAGTTCATCGAAAACCTTCTCTCGCCTTTGTGTCTGACAGAAATACTCTCCTGTACCATAAACATACGTTTTACTTGTAAACCCTAATAAACGAAAATTACGCCGAGTAACACACAACAGCTTCCCTATCGGTCTGTTTCCTTCGGAAGCGACCAGCAGCACCGGACGATAGCCGGGCGTTTGCTCCAATATCCGAAACAGCTCAGTAGAATGAAAGACATTCGTTCCCGGCAAATCGGGAATGTCTTTTGCATGTTCGTATGTAGTCAACCTGATAGCCATTGTATCGCAAATTTATGATTTTTTTTGAGCATTACGAGTTTATAGATTATATTTGTCGTACAAAAAACAGATATTTTATGAAAAGTTTCAGCGAATTGATAAAGCAACGGCGCAGCATGCGCAAGTTTACGTCCGAAGAATTAACACAAGAGGAAGTAGTAACTCTGCTAAAAGCCGCTCTCATGTCACCTTCCTCAAAGCGCAGCAACTGCTGGCAATTCGTAGTTATCGACGACAAAGAAACACTCGACAAGTTGTCACGTTGTAAGGAAACAGGATCATCTTTCCTAAAAGATGCCCCACTTGCCATAGTAGTATTAGCCGATCCTCTTGCCAGTGATGTATGGATAGAAGACGCCTCTATAGCCTCCCTGATGATTCAGCTACAAGCTGAAGACCTGGGACTGGGCAGTTGCTGGATACAAATACGCGAACGATATACCGCTACAGGCATGTCTTCCGACGAATATGTACACGGCATTCTTGGCATTCCTCTACAACTTCAGGTACTATCCATCGTTGCAATCGGACACAAAGGTATGGAACGCAAACCATTCGACGAGTCACATCTGTTATGGGAAAAAGTACATATTAATAAATATGGAGGAGAATAAACGTGGTAACAAAAGCATCAAACCATAAAGACACCTACCGTGCTACAGCTGTCTTTCTCGCCTTGATGGGAATTCTCTATCTTGCAGACCGTCTGATAGGCTTTTCGAGCCACGGACTACCATGGGTTATGCAAAAAGATACCATGCTACTTTATGCTGCAGTTATCTTTCTTTGGTTCAAGGCAGACAAATCGGTAGGAATTATTCTGGCAGGTATCTGGCTCATTCAAAACATAAGTCTGGTAGTTTCCCTGTTAGGGCAAATGTCAAGCTACTTGCTTCCTGCCGCCTTACTGCTAATAGGAATATTACTCTACTGGCTATCTTCCCGATAAGACATCACCACATCAAATGTCAACTTTACATGGAAATTAAAAACATCATTATCATAGGAGCTGGAAATGTAGCAACACACCTCGCCACCGCCCTCTTGAAAGCTGGATACAATATCCGCCAAATCTACAGCCGGACAGAAGCCTCTGCCTCCGAACTGGCAAACCAACTGGGATGCCCTTATACGACTCACATCGGGAGCGTTGCTTCCGACGGGGACTTATACATTGTATCGGTAAAAGATTCCGCTCTCAACACCCTGCTTGCATCACTTGTACAGCAAGCACCACACGCCCTATTCGTACATACTGCGGGCAGCGTCCCCATGAATATATGGCAAGGACTCACAGAACGCTACGGCGTACTTTATCCGATGCAAACCTTCAGCAAACAACGTCCGGTAAACTTTCAGGAAGTTACTTTCTTTACAGAGGCACATTCTCCTGAAGATTTGCAAGCCCTAAACAAAATAGCAGCAAACTTAGGGAGCAAAGCATACGAAGCCTCTTCGGAACAGCGCCGCTATCTGCATATAGCAGCCGTATTTGCCTGCAACTTTGCCAACCATATGTATGCAATAGCTGACCATTTACTATCCACACACGGACTACCTTTCGAAGCGATGCTTCCACTTATCGACGAGACAACCAGGAAAGTGCACAAACTCTCTCCTGTTGCAGCACAGACAGGTCCGGCACAACGATACGATGAAAACGTCATCGACAAGCATCTGGAAATGCTACAAAACGAACCCCGTCTGGCAACCATATACGAACAAGTCAGCAAAAACATTCATGAATACAATAGAAACCAAATAAAAGACTTATGATAAATTACGATCTAACCCAAATACGTGCATTGGTATTCGACGTAGACGGTGTACTGAGTGCCGAAACCATTACACTACATCCCAATGGCGAACCCATGCGCACGGTTAATATAAAAGACGGTTACGCTCTGCAGTTAGCAGTAAAGTGCGGCCTGCATGTAGCCATTATCACCGGAGGAAAAACAGAGTCCATACGCAAACGTTACGAAGGATTAGGCATAAAAGACATTTACATGGGTGCCGCCGTAAAGACAAAAGAATTTACAGAACTGCTGTCCAAATACGATCTGAAACCAGAAGAAGTACTCTACATGGGAGACGATATTCCCGATTACGAAGTACTCCGTCGGGCAGGACTTCCCTGCTGCCCGGCAGATGCCGCACCAGAAATCAAAGCAATCTGCACATACATCTCCCACCGGAATGGAGGGTATGGATGCGGACGTGACGTAGTAGAACAAGTACTCCGCGCACAAGGCAAATGGATGTCACACGAAGCCGCTTTTGGCTGGTAACTAACAAGAACGATTATGCTCGAAAATCTGAAGAAATATAAAATCAAACTGGCCTCCAACTCTCCGCGCCGCCGAGAGTTATTATCCGGATTAGGAATAGATTACGAGGTCAAGATTCTGCCAGGTATAGACGAAACCTATCCCGGCACACTGACAGGCGAAGAGATTCCTGTCTATATAGCCCGTGAAAAAGCAGATGCTTACCGCCTTTCTATGCAGCAAGACGAACTGATTATCACTGCCGATACAATAGTCTATATAGATGGCGAAGTATTAGGTAAGCCCAAAGATGAAGCAGATGCCGTCAGCATGTTGCACAAACTATCAGGACGTTCGCATCAAGTCATCACAGGAGTATGTCTTACAACGACCGAATTTCAAAAAACTTTCGCCTCCATAACAGAAGTCACTTTCGATACTCTGAGTGAAGAAGACATTCACTTCTATGTAGAACATTACCGTCCCATGGACAAGGCTGGTTCATACGGTGTGCAGGAATGGATTGGTTTCATCGGAGTAACCGGATTGAAAGGCTCCTATTTTAATGTTATGGGACTGCCTGTCCAACGATTATATCAAGAATTAAGGAAATTATAAAGCAAACGTTTATCCGGCTTCCGGCAAAGGCGGTCGAGATTACATACTATTTATTTACTGAAGAAGCAGCCTCATTATACCAACGAAGCTGCTTCTCTCCATGAATCGACTCATGGCCAAACCAACCTATAAAAACAATTCACCAAGTACCTCTCTGTAATGCAAGAGTCCTTTATTGAATCTACTTAAAATCACACAACATATATTTTAATCTCTTTTTTCCATAAAAAATCCGGCTCTTTACCAAGCTTATCGATATTCCTAACTTATCGGCTATCTCCTGATATTTAAATCCGGCCAGCCTCATCAGTATCACTACACGATAATCATCAGGAAGCTTGTTTATCATTTTATAAATTTCCTCCATGCCACAACTATCGTCGATAAACTCTTCCACGCTTCTATCTATTTCAGCACAAACATTATTATCCGAAATATTCTGATACATACAATAACTTTTCGACTTACAGATATTTACAAATGTATTATGCATTATCGTATAGAGCCATCCTTTAAAATTAACATTCTCATTATATTTATCTCTGTTTTCAAGTGCCTTCAACAATGTTTCCTGAATCAAGTCTTCCGCATCTTCTCTCTTCGGAAACATCAAAAGCGCATATTTCAGAAGCTTTTCACGCAATGCTATCAGCTCCCTCTCAAAGTCAACAGTTTCCATTTTCAACGTTCATTAAACAGCCTGTCAGCTTAACACATCATTTTAATTTCACTCCAATGGTAACTGTCTTTTCCATTCTTTGACAAGCATACGCAGCAGCTCTACAAGAAAATCACTCACATGCACCTCATCAACATATAAACTCAAAACCAGAGAGTGCAAGGCTGAATCGTCCGTACTACGCACAAAAGCCATAAAATCACAAACCTGCTTATGAAAATATTGCTCATGCTCAAACAAATCATTCAAGGCAACCACAGGACTTTGCCATTTTTCGGCTTTATATGCCAGTTCACGTATAGAAACAGTTCCTCTTTCTCTCAATAAAAATGCCGTTAACTTTTGCATCCTGTCCGCTTTCTTCTGTCCTTGTGTTTTCAGCCACAAAGCCAACACGGGTAATTCCTGTTCTTCAAAATATATCTGAAATGCAGTATACAAATTGGACGACCATAACTCCGTGTTCAGTTGTTCATTGACTACCTCTTCTATCCTTTTATCCATCATCTTTCTTTTTAATCCACTTTAAGACTCCCCATGTGACGCCTAATTCGCCAAAAGCTGTACATAATGACAATATGTCACAAGTAAAATATTAAAACAGACAAAATATCAATTTCCTTTTCAATGAGCTTTATTTTACAAAAAACTTTTCCCAGCTCATCGGTACATAATAACTCTCTTACTTCACGTATATCTTTCAATGTACGATAGATTAAACTCCATATCTCGCTATCGGTATGGCGAGTTTCATCATAGTCCATAGTCCACTATCGGATACATACAAAAAGATGAATGGCACATAATTTGTAAATTATATGCTGCAACATAAAAACAAGAAAAACGCTAAAAAAAAGAATCCAATAAAAGAAACGGTAACCTGCGGCAAACGAAACAAAGGTTTCAATACCGCTTTCATAGTTGTTTAGTTTAAGTGCTTTCATACATATACAATATGTCAGCTTGCTTCCCCTTGAAGCTGTTTTTATAAAAGTTAAGCGTGGGGAACTTTAGTATTACCTGTTCAGAAGTATCCCCATACTTGATAACCGAGCAATACATAAAGCCCCACGCCTATATGCATACATATTGCTCAAACAGCAGATACACAGATACAATAGTCCGTGGAGCGTTTTTGTATTATCCTTTGTTATCGTTGTGAAATTGGGGATTTCCTGAACTTTGGATAATGCCTAAAACGCTTCTAATACTTTCTTTTTCTTCTAAGAGTAAGACAAATATACGAAATTTTTCATTTGTACCGAAAAACGGCACAAATATTTTCACGAATACGTCTAAAAAGTGCAAAAAGAAAGGGTATTCCGTATGCCAATGACGCAATAGAAAAATATAGGATACAGCTACTTTTCGAAAAGAGACCTGCCATAAATTCATTATGATTTGCCTTCTATTTAGTAACTTTGCTCTATAGAAAACAGCTGATGTCACCGAATTTGTCACCTTGTAGACGTTGTGATTTGCTTTCAATTTAGTAACTTTGCTCTATAGGAAACAGCAAGAACGGGATTTCTCGACCTATCAGAAGGGTTGTGATTTGCTTTCAATTTAGTAACTTTGCTCTATAGGAAACAGCAGCCTGCAACCGCTCTCCGGCAGTGGTGCGGTTGTGATTTGCTTTCAATTTAGTAACTTTGCTCTATAGGAAACAGCGCGACCCGCACAACAACCTATATAGCAATATATTACATCGAAGAATAGAAATAAAAAAAGAATTGTTTCCTACAAGAAATCCCGCCATAAAAAGCGGGATTTCTTATTTCTAAAATAACTCCAATTGTTGCCCTGCTACATTTTTACCATGAGGCTTCTTACCATAAAATAGTTCAATTTGCTCGAATTGCTTATCTGTTATACACATTATACCCACCTGACCAAATTCTGGTAAAAATGACTTTACTCTTTTTATATGAACTTCCGCATTCTCATAACTGGCACAATGACGAATATAAATCGAAAATTGAAACATAGTGAAACCATCCTTTTGCAAATTCTTACGAAACAAGGCATAAGCTTTCTTGTCTTTTTGAGTTTCAGTAGGCAAATCAAAAAATACAAGTATCCACATAATACGATATTCACTATATCTATCCATCACATTTCAGGATAAGCAATTTTACGTAATTCACCACTAAAGCATTTATATAAAGAAGCTGTTGTTTGGGTAGCAGCTACCATTAATGGACTTCGCTTTCTACCGATAACAACATCGAGTGTAGGAATAGTTAAAAGAACAGATTTTATTTCCTTTGTCAGTTCTACATTCTCGCCATAAGTCTTAACAAGCTGAAATACAAGTTTATCTACATAAGGACGATAAGGCTCCATTATATCATCTGCCAAACAATAAGCATTATAACGATTATGATGATGTATCCCTAAAGTAGGTAACAAACCACTGGAAACTAAAGCACGAGCGATAACCGCACGCAAAATAGCATATCCGTAATTTAATAAATTATTAGGAGGTATTCCGTCACGATCTCGCGTAAATCCTGGAATATGAGCATAAAGTGTTTTCCAATAATAAGCAGCAGCCCTTGCTTCCAAATTATCGGGATCACCGCTTTTTACTTCGTCCGCCCAAACTCTCATGCATTTATTGTCCTCTCCTAAACAATATTGCAAGACATGTGCCTGATTCTGTATTTTAACTTTTATAGTTTGCTGCCACAATTGTTTCTTCAATGGAAGAGTCGCCATCAGTTGTTCCCTGAACCTTTCATTCTGAACAGTATTCCCATAAAGTGGCAATAATAATCCAACAGGCATACTTTTATTATCACAAGTTATGACACTACAATTATTTTCCAAAAGCGCTTCAAGCACTCCCGAAGTAATTGTTATCTGCTTATGATCCAATATCACCAAGCCTATATCTTCTATGGGTCTGGTTATAACCGATTGAGATTTAAAGCCCTCTGGAAGCGAAGCGTTACGCTCCACCTCCGGTAGCTTAATAACCAATTGATTATTTTGCAATGACAAATAAGCAGGATTACCAAAGTATAGTGTTTTCTTTATCATAGTATTAAATTAGTAGTCAATAATTTTTCATAGATATATTTCCCAATCTATCCACCTCAATCGGAATACACCATTCTTTTATTGAAATTTTATCATCTGACAATTCTACTTTATTCAATGACGTATATTCATTTTTATCATATATAGATGAAGCGACCATATAAGGAACTAAAAATAACCTATTCCCTGTACAACTAACCATTTTATAAATTCTCTCCCTATCCAAAGGCTGAATTATCTTACCACTATTACGTTCTTCTTCTGTCGGCAAATAAACCAAATCATTAGGAGATAAAACAAATATTGGCAAATTACCCTTTGAGTCTTCATGAGCAGCAGGCAATCCTTGTTTTTTACGCTTAATAACTTCATTTAGAGGAATAGTTGCAAAAGTCCGTTTACGAACTTGCTTTCCCGTAGCCTCATCCTCTTGTATAGATTCATATACTGCAAAAAACAGATTGGTTCCCTTGGCAGCCTCCACAAACTTTTTAACTTTATTACCTTTCTCACCAACTGCAAACTTATCTGCCTTTTCATAAGTTCTTACCTTATAAATAGGTTGATGCCATTTACCATCATTCAGAATAGTCATATTCTGATTCATACGTTCTACTCCATCGGGAGAAAAAGCGATGTCCGGATTGTTGCCATTTTGCTGCAAATAACGCAGCAAAATCTTTTGTATACCTGTATCCGTAACTTCTTCTTCAATCTTCTTCTGACTAAAACTTGAATCCAAAGATTTACGTGTTGCAAAAAAGCGTTCATTCGTTTCTTTCGTAAAATAATAGACCTTGATTTTCTTCAAATTAACATCGGCCCAAACATCTTGATGTGTTTCGAAATACTTCGTTATTGCCTTCAAGTCATACTGAGATTTTATCAACTCATACAATTTGTTTTTCAATGATTTATCCACAACAATCGATGGATTATTGAGCACATCTTTCAAAGGAAGTGTTTTCTCCTTACGCAAATTAACCTCACCATATACTGTATCTTTATGCATCGGCTTACGAATAGCCAAACGATCACCTTTAGTCTGCGGAATCATTTTCTTTTCCCCATCTTCATTATAATGCTGATAATGGTTCGTGGTACGGTTTATTACCCGAAGGTTCTGCTTAAAGCTGACAACAATATTCGTCAATGCTGCATATACATCCTGTGTAAACGTTTCCCAAGGTTTACGAAGAATCCATTTGTAATTACCGTTTGCGTCTGTTTTTACCTTATCGCACAATAAATGTTGCAGGTCATAACGAGAGATTTCGGAGCCTTTCCGTGCAGAAGCATTATTCAGGTAATTAACAATATTCCTACCGGCACACGCTATCACAATGGCATCCATCGCATGATGACGATGGTCTATTCTTTTCTTGTTAAAGCCTTTCTGTAAATGTAAAGGCACGGCAGGCAACAAATGACCATTCGTACTTACAGCAATAAAGTCTGTACGATCCGTCATTTTATTCAAGCGCAGGAAACGTGGAAGAATAATCCGGTTCCATACATCCTGCACTCCCCAGTCTTTCTTCAACCGATCCGTTACTCCTCCTGTACAAACTATCACATTTTTCGACATGCCTTCCTGTTCGCCTTCTTCACAGACAATATTCGAAAGCAAAGATTTTACCACTTTACTGATATATCGGCTATCGTTCAACTGACGTTCAATAAAGTTATCCGGTATATCTTCAAGCAGCAGTTTTTTTATCTTCTTACTATTATTAAAGTAAGAGTCCTTTACGAAACGCTCATATTCTTCGACTGAAAAAATAGTAGCAGTCTCACCATTTCCCAATTCCACCTTTTCGCCGGAATGTTTCTTGATAAACTCATATCCTAAGCAATTATCTTTCAACTTGTTTACAGCCGATTCGCAGATTACTTTATTGGTAAAAGAATCGTCAAAGTAACGCGATTGAGGTATCACATGCTCTATTTCATAAGCAGGAGTAAACAGTTTACCAAGCGGAATAATTCTGCCAGTATAAGGCGAACGATAGCGTTGCTCCAGCCACAATTTATACCGTAAGACTTCTGAGGTAGTAGGACGTTTCTTCACATCATTTTCTCTGAACTTCTTCAATATTGAAGCAATATCGTCAGGCAAATCCTTTTCTGCAACACCTGATAACACACCTTCTTCATAGATTCGTAAGATTTCTTGCTGGGCAGGCGAATAAGGACGTACGTTCTCTATCTCAAATTCAGGATTCATAAATTCAGCAAGCAACGCCTTTATGCGTAAGTTGGTATTTTCGTTTTCCAGCACCTGTGCCGTTATACGGGCACGTTCCTTGGCCGGATTTTTCATTTCACGACCTAATTCCACATGAATCTCATCTATTTTTCCTTCTTGTTTCCAAATATCGCGTACCGTACGCAGCGTTTCCATAATAATCTGTTCTACAATAGGATTACGCAACGAATGCTGCTTAAACTTACGCAAGAAGTGATCGATATCATCGGGGGTTTCCCATTTGACAAGTTCTTTTGCTTCAGAATGACGATTGTAAACAACATAACATGCCAACCATAAAGGAAGTCCTCGGAAAGAAGATATATCGGTCAGATGCATCGCCTTTTCACGTACCCGAGTACGGATTGTTTCATCGTATTCTCCGGTCAGTATCTTTTCAATCCGGCTACGGGTATGCTCATCGATAGCCTGCTTGTCCCAGTATTTTCCCATACGCATCAGCGCAAGCAGTTTCCGGATTGCTTTCAAAGAATAGGCGGCATAGTCACTTTCAAAAGGCGGCATCTTGGAAAATATTTCTACAAAAGTTTCATTCAAACCATTCTTTTCAGCAAAAGTTCCCAAAGCTTTCGTCAATTCCTTTTTATCGGATATAGAATACAATATATGCCACAAGGCTTCTTCTTTTTCCCGGGTTAAGAATTCCTCCGGAACTCCGGCTTTACTTAACCTGAATATCATATCAGCTCTGGTCGAGTTACACGGATAACTCTTGTCTTCTACATAATTCCAGCGATATTTGGACTGCTCGTTTTTCTTCAAGCCAAAAGGTTTGTAAGCTAAAATTGTTTTTTGATCTATCTCTTTCCGTTCATTCAGCCAGTCGAATAGTTTTACATAGTCATCTTCGTTCTGCAAAAATTCATTCGTCACATCTACATCCAGTTTAAGAGAACCGTCTATCATTCTTTCACGTTGATAAATACGCAGGAAAGAAAGGAAGTGCCATAAGCGGAATTCCTGAAACAACGGATGCGATTTGGATACGCACTTCAACGGAACATGCTGTAAACTGCCATCTTTTTTATCCCGATAGACATGCGATTCGTACGGACAATCGTCAATCTGTCCCTTCTGACTTTTAAGCGGACGCTGGTAAAACAATATATCTTCCACCAAGAAATAAGTAAAATCGGAGGTAGACAGTAACCGGCGGTGAGCTTCGTTGTTAGGATATAGTTCCTCGATGCAAGCAAGCAGCAAATTGTGATCTTGCAAAGCTGCATGAAACTCCGATTGCTTGATCAAGATTTTACGAAGTTCATCTTTATAATATTTACGTTCTATCGTTCGAACCAGCTTCCCCCTTATTTTCTGATCAGGCATGCGAAGTAGTGACTCGTAAATATATGTACCCACTGTCTGACCACTTTCGTCAATCTGTGCCTGCGTCCTTGTTTTCAACAATCCCCAGTCATCTTCCTTAGGTGCCCGGAAAGAACGCTTTACATTGCCGTCTTTATCTTTTTTAGGATTTCCCTTTTCGTCCAAATCTGTTGTAACGATAAATTCTTTTACCTTACCTACCCAGTCTAAGGGAACACTGCTGGCTCTCCGGTATACCCAGCCATTTTCCAACTTGACATTATACCAGATATCTTTCCCTTTCCGATCTCCGGAATCTTCTACCGCAACAACTTTCAGTGCATAATATTCTACTGATTTTTTATTATCTTCCTGTTCTTCCTCTCCTCTTAACTGATAATATCCTCGCTTCTGATTGAAATTGAGCAATATCCAGGCAAGTTCTTCTTTGGTTATTTTCTGAGAAAGAGCTTTTTTCCGAAGATAATAGATCGTCCAGTCGTAAGGTATCTTTTTCCCTTCTGCTACCAGTTCGGGATGATGCTCGTGAAAGTCTTCCAACATCTCATTGAAAGAGTCCTGAAACAGAAATCTATATTTACCCGTTTCATCTTTATACCAAGCCAGTTTGGGTTCTGTTTCTGGTAAAAACTTACCGTATCGGTCTAATTGAGCAGCATAATGCTCCGGCAAAAATCCCATAACAGATAAAACTCGATGCAAACGCTCTCGGCGCAGTAAACTACGCTCCAGCAGACGACGTACTCCCCGCAACCGGGTTCGCTCCGCTACTGGAGATTTAGAATTACCTTTATCAAAATCTCCTAATGTAGCAGCATCCATTGGAATGATTCTGCTGCCGCAAGATGATATGTTTACAAGTTGTTCCTTGCCTTCGTCATTTACAACCGAATTTATTACAGCCCAGCCTACACTGTTCGTTCCCAAATCTAAGCCTAATATCTTTTTCATGATAGATTTTCTTTTTCTTTTTTTTCAAAGATAGAGAAAATGAATTAAAAAATCTTTTTTATATCAAAAATATTCTCTACATTTGGAACAACTAAATTGAAGCAAGTCACAATAAGGATTATTCCGTTGTGGAAACATTTAAAGCGGTCTTTTTACGAAGGTCGCTTTCTTTTTTATGGTATCTACAATCTTTCTCACTAACCCGAAGGAATCTCTATCAATTCCTCTTTATCTCCTTCCAAATTCTTCTGCACCCATCAAACAGATTTTGTACAAATCATTTTGTTTTTTGTACAAATTTCCAAAAAGTTTGTACAAACTTACAGCAAGATTTCACCTTGTTTTCCACAAAAAACAGCAGAAGCATCGGACTGATGCCGGTATATTTCTACCCAACATTCCATGCTTCCGCCTTACTACCCGCCAAACTATTCCAAGTCTTGCAAGTCTTTCATTCCCTGCTCTATCTCGTCTACCGAACGTTTGTCTATGTAACGATAGCATATATAACCCGCCATGACACTCACGACGAGCATCAGGATATCGAACACCACCATGAGTGTACTGCGGTAATGGTGATGAATCAGAAAGACAGAACTAAAAAGCCCTATTACAAGGAAAGGAGTACACCAGATTTCTATCCGGAGCCTGCGTTTATAAGCGAGAATCCAGCGATGAAGTTCAAGAAGTGTCCGGGTGGCAAGATTGAATTTATACAAAATGTGTATGTTCCAAAACGAATATAAAATAAGAAGTGGAAACACAATGTAAAATATCCAGAGAAGTTCCTGCCGGATGGTTACCCGTGCCGCAGCAAGCGGAAACAGGATTAGCATGCCTGCAAGAAGGAAAACGGCTATCACGTTTGCTCCTATCAGACGGTCGCGGGCACTCAGGGTACGCTTCTCTATCATTCGTTTTATGACTTCATGATTGATTATTTCGTTCTTCTTCAACTGCTCGCCGAGCAGGTTCCATTGATTTTTCAGTTCTTCAAGTTCCATAAGCTAAGATTTATTGGTTCGACATGTCTTTCAGTTTTTCCCGGATGCGGTTCAGACGGACACCGACATTATTCTTTGAAATACCCATTATCCGGGCAATCTCATCATAGCTTCTTTCCTCCAGCCAGAGCAGGATGAGTGCCCTTTCCAGCGGACTGAGTGCGTGTATCAGCCGGTACAGTTCACGCAGTTGTGATGTCTTGACGCCGTCATCGTCATCGAATGCTTCAAAATCGACCGGAAGGGTGACTGCCTGAATCTGGTGTTTCGACTTCCGATGATACGAAATACACGTATTCAGGCTGATGCGGTATACCCATGTTGCGGCAGAGCTCTCGCCGCGAAACGAAGGATAAGCGCGCCAGAGGTTCATTACTATCTCCTGATACAAATCGTCCAATTGCTCCTTGTCGGTTGCATACATGTAACAGACTTTGTAAATGACTCGCTTGTGCGATTCTATCAGCAGGAGAAAGTCTTTTTCTTGTTGCAGTGTTTTATTCATACAGCATATTGTTCTACATGTTTCTTTACCCTCGTTAGTCGCATTTTCGGGAAGATACTTACATGTCTGTCACAAAAATAAGTAAAGAAACAACAGAAGGCTGCTTCCGGACAAGGGGAAACAGCCTTCTGAAATCAAAAACGCCACTCCGGAAATATGCTTTTTCCGAAGCGGCGTTTAAGTAATATCTATTCTACCGAGAGAGGGGATTATTTATATTCGTCCCAGCTCTTGATAGCTATATCGTCGATGGTCATAGTGCAGAATGCATGGATAAAGGCACTTGCCAGACGAGCATTGGTAATCAACGGAATGTTCAGGTCGATAGCTGCACGACGAATCTTGTAACCATTGTCCAGTTCTCCGGCAGAAAGGTCACGCGGGATGTTTACTACCATGTCGATTTCTTTCTTGTGGAGCATTTCCAATGCCTGTGGATGTCCTTCTTCGCTCGGCCAGTATACACGGGTATTCTCAATGCCGTTCTCGGTCAGGAACTTCGATGTTCCGCCGGTTGCAAAGATGTTGTAGCCTTTTGCTTTCAGTTCCTGAGCAGCTTTCAGCATTTCTACCTTCTGTTTCGGAGTTCCGGTCGACATCAGGATATTCTTTTCCGGAATGCGGTAACCTACCGAAAGCATTGACTTCAATACGGCACACGAAGTATCTTCGCCGATACATCCTACCTCTCCGGTAGAAGCCATGTCGACTCCCAATACAGGGTCGGCTTTCTGCAAACGGTTGAACGAGAACTGACTTGCCTTGATTCCTACGTAATCGAGTTCGAACAGGTTCTTGTTCGGTTTTTCTACTGGCAGACCGAGCATAACCTTTGTTGCAAGTTCGATGAAGTTTATCTTCAGCACCTTGCTTACGAACGGGAATGAACGGCTGGCACGCAGGTTACATTCGATTACCTTGATGTCGTTTTCACGGGCAAGGAACTGGATGTTGAACGGACCGGAAATATTCAGTTCTTTGGCAATCTGACGAGAAATGCGCTTGATGCGGCGAACAGTTTCTACATACAGCTTCTGCGGCGGGAACTGAATGGTAGCATCTCCTGAGTGTACTCCGGCAAACTCGATGTGTTCGCTGATGGCGTATACCACGATTTCACCGTTCTGTGCTACGGCATCCATTTCTACTTCCTTGGCATGTTCGATGAACTGGCTTACTACAACCGGGTGTTTCTTCGATACATTGGCTGCCAGTTGCAGGAAGCGTTCCAGCTCTTCCTGGTTAGAACATACGTTCATAGCGGCTCCCGAAAGTACGTACGACGGACGAACCAGTACCGGGAATCCTACTTTCTTGATGAAGGCGTTGATATCTTCCATCGAAGTCAGTGCGCTCCATTCAGGCTGGTCTACGCCGATGCGGTCGAGCATAGCCGAGAACTTGTCGCGGTCTTCTGCGTTGTCGATGCTCTTTGCAGAGGTTCCCAAGATATTGATATGCTGTGCATCCAGACGGAGTGCCAGGTTGTTTGGAATCTGTCCACCAGTTGATACGATGACTCCGTGCGGATTTTCCAAGTCGAGAATATCCATCACACGTTCGAAAGTCAATTCGTCGAAGTACAGACGATCGCACATATCGTAGTCGGTAGAAACTGTTTCCGGGTTATAGTTAATCATAACCGAACGGTATCCTTCCTTGCGGATGGTATTCAGTGCCTGAACGCCGCACCAGTCAAATTCTACTGACGATCCGATACGGTAAGCACCCGAACCCAATACTACGATACTCTTGTGGTCGCCCAGATAATGTACGTCGTTTGCCACACCACTGTAAGTCAGATACAGATAGTTTGTCTGTGCAGGATATTCGGCAGCCAGCGTATCAATCTGCTTAACGACCGGCACGATACCTACACTCTTACGGTGGTTACGTATGTCGATGATGGCATCTTCCATTTCTCCCTCATAACCGATGGCACGTGCTACCTGAAAATCGGAGAATCCCTGACGTTTTGCCTTGTACAGCAATTCGTTCGGAAGCTGTGCCAACAGTTTGTGGTTGTTGCCCCATTCGTGAAGTTCCTTCGAAGTCTGCATGATGTTCATCAGCTTGTCGAGGAACCATTTGTCTATCTTTGTCAGTTCGTGAATCTGATCAACAGTATATCCGGCACGCATTGCCTTCGAGATGACGAAGATACGCTTGTCGGTCGGCTCACGCAAAGCCTTGTCGATGTCGGCAATCTGCAGTTCTTTGTTTTCTACAAATCCGTGCATTCCCTGACCGATCATACGAAGACCTTTCTGAATAGCTTCTTCGAATGTACGGCCGATAGCCATCACTTCACCTACAGACTTCATGCTTGAACCCAGTTCACGGTCAACTCCGTGGAATTTACCCAAGTCCCAGCGAGGAATCTTACATACTACATAGTCCAGTGCCGGCTCGAAGAACGCAGAAGTTGTTTTGGTAACCGAGTTCTTCAAATCGAACAAACCGTAACCCAGACCTAATTTAGCTGCTACGAAAGCCAGCGGATAACCGGTAGCTTTGGATGCCAAGGCAGAAGAACGGCTCAAACGAGCGTTTACTTCGATGACACGATAGTCTTCCGATTCGGGGTCGAATGCATACTGTACGTTACATTCTCCAACGATACCGATATGACGTATGATGCGGATAGCCAGTTCACGCAACTTGTGATACTCGCTGTTTGTCAGTGTCTGCGAAGGAGCTATTACGATAGACTCACCGGTATGGATACCCAGCGGGTCGAAGTTTTCCATGTTACATACCGTGATACAGTTATCGAAGCGGTCGCGCACAACCTCGTATTCCACTTCCTTCCAGCCTTTCAAGCTCTTTTCTACCAAAACCTGCGGAGAGAAAGAGAATGCTTTTTCAGCCAGAACGTTCAGTTCTTCTTCGTTGTCGCAGAAACCAGAGCCCAGACCTCCCAGTGCGTATGCTGCACGGATAATGACCGGATAACCCAGTTCCTTGGCAGCACGGCGGGCATCTTCGATGTTTTCTACCGCTTCACTCTTGATCGTCTTTACATTAATCTCATCCAGTTTCTGAACGAACAGCTCACGGTCTTCGGTATCCATGATAGCCTGTACCGGAGTACCGAGTACACGTGCATCGTATTTTTCGAATATTCCTGCCTTGTAAAGAGCTACACCGCAGTTCAATGCAGTCTGACCACCGAACGACAGTAATACGCCATCGGGACGTTCCTTAGCTATCACCTTTTCTACGAAGTAAGGAGTTACAGGCAAGAAATAAATTTTGTCTGCCACGCCTTCCGAAGTCTGTACGGTAGCAATGTTCGGGTTAATCAGAATTGTTTCAATACCTTCTTCCTTCAATGCCTTGAGTGCCTGCGAACCTGAGTAGTCGAACTCACCGGCTTCACCGATTTTCAAAGCTCCGGAACCTAACAATAATACTTTCTTTATATTTTCTTTCATTGTTTTCTTTGTTTTAATGGATTACAGCAACTTTACAAACTCGTCGAACAGGAATTCTGTATCGGTAGGACCGCTGGCAGCTTCCGGGTGGAACTGTGCCGAGAACCAAGGATTCTTCTTGTGGCGGATTCCTTCGTTCGAACCGTCATTCATGTTGATGAACAAAGGTTCCCAGTCGGCTCCCAATGTATTATTGTCTACGGCATAACCATGATTCTGCGAAGTAATGAAACATTTGTCTGTTCCTACCATACGAACCGGCTGGTTATGACTGCGGTGACCGTATTTCAGTTTGTAAATTTTTGCTCCTCCTGCCTTCGAAAGCAACTGGTTACCCATACAGATTCCGAAGATAGGCAACTTTTCGTTCTGCATAGCCTTGCGAATATTCTGCACAGCAGCATCGCAAGTATCAGGGTCGCCCGGACCATTCGAAATGAATAATCCATCGAATTCCAGCGAATTGAAGTCATAGTTCCAAGGTACACGGATAATTTCTACGTCACGTTTCAACAGACAACGGATGATATTCGATTTCACACCACAGTCCACAAGTACTACCTTTTTCTTGCCTGCACCTTCGTTGTAACGGATAACTTCCTTACATGAAACCTTGTCTACATAGTTCACACCAGCATAAGTTGCTTCGGGAATGTTGTCAGGTTCGTCATCGAAAACGATCTTTCCCATCATTACACCGTGCTCACGCAGTACTTTGGTCAGCTCACGTGTATCGATGCCTGTAATGCCCGGTATGTGTTCACGCTTCAGCCAGTCGCCCAAGCTCTCCACAGCATTCCAGTGAGAATATTTTTCGCTGTAGTCGCTCACAATAATCGCTTCGGCATGAATCTTCTCACTTTCCATAAAAGTAGGCAGCCCGTTGGCTTCGATTGTAAAAGGAGGTACACCATAGTTGCCCACCAGCGGATATGTCAGCGTCATCAACTGGCCAGCATACGAAGGATCGGTCAAGCTTTCTGGATAACCGGTCATTGCGGTGTTGAACACAACTTCACCGGCTACCGGCTTCTCATAACCGAACGACTTGCCATGAAAGCGGCTCCCGTCGTCGAGGATTAATGTAACATTTCTCATTTTCTATCTGTATCGTTTTCTTTAATATTGTTTTTCTTTCGTTCCAAAATTCTTCAGAAGGCAGACGTGTTCCTCACACATCAAAACTGATATATTTCTTCTACGTAATTGATGAATGCCTGATTCACCAGTTTTACACCACCCGGCGTAGGATAGTTGCCACTAAAGTACCAGTCTCCCTGATGTGCCGGACAAGCTTCATGCAATCCTTCCAGCGTCTGATATACAATTTCCACCTTTGCCTGAGTACCAGTCGGAGTAAGCAACTCTACCATCTTGGCAGAAATTTCTTCGTCAGTAAAAGGAGCATAGATTTCTTTCACGTAGTTTACCATTTCTTCTTTGGGCAGTCCGACCTGAGCTTTCGACTTGCGATATGCTTCTTCTATTACATTTTGCATACCTCTTTCCTCAAGCAAGGCAATAGCTGCCTTAAAGGCAATGAACTGTTCCATACTTGCCATATCGATACCATAATAATCAGGATAACGCACCTGCGGCGAAGAAGATACAATGACAATCTTCTTTGGATGCAGACGGTCGAGTATGCTGATGATACTCTGCTTCAACGTAGTGCCTCGTACAATACTATCATCTATAATAACCAGATTATCTTCGTAAGGTATCAGGCTTCCATAAGTTATATCATATACATGGGCAGCAAGGTCGTTACGTGTGTTACCTTCTGCAATGAAGGTACGCAACTTAATATCCTTGATGGCTACTTTCTCACTACGAATACGCTGCGACAAGATTTGCTCCAGCTCTGTATGACTGGGCTTATGTCCTAAAGCTTCGATACGCTGAACTTTCAGCTCGTTCAGGTAGTTGTCGAATCCTTCCAACATACCGTAAAAAGCGACTTCTGCCGTATTTGGTATAAATGAGAATACAGTATGTACCACATCATTATCGATTGCTTTCAAAATAGGATTAACCAACTTTTTACCCAGCAGCTTACGTTCACGGTAAATATCCATATCACTACCGCGACTGAAGTAAATACGTTCGAATGAACAAGCTTTCTTTTCTTTCGGTTCATTGATTTGAGCCAGACGCATTTCGCCTTTTTTGTTAACCAGAATAGCTTGTCCCGGAAGCAACTCATTGATACTATCGGCAGGAACATTCAGTGCTGTTTGTATAACCGGGCGCTCGGATGCCAATACCATAATTTCGTCATCCATATACCAGAATCCCGGACGGATACCCCAAGGATCGCGTACGGCAAAACTTTCGCCACTACCAGTCAGTCCGCAGATAACATAACCTCCGTCCCATTTCGGGCTGGATGTTTTCAACACGTTAGTCAAATCAATGCGGTCTTCGATAGCATGTGTAATATCCATGCCCTCCAATCCTTCAGCCTTACATTCATTGTAAAGGCGTTCCACTTCACGGTCCAGGCGATGTCCTACCTGTTCCAGCATGATATACGTATCAGCATATTTACGCGGATGCTGTCCGAATGCCGTAATATCAGCAAAGATTTCGTCTACATTCGTCAAGTTAAAGTTTCCGCACAAAGCCAGATTTTTAGCACGCCAGTTATTGCGGCGCAAGAAAGGGTGTACATACGAAATACCACTCTTGCCCGTTGTAGAATAACGCAAATGTCCCATATACAGTTCTCCGGCAAAAGGCAAGCATTTTTTCGCATATTCAGCATCATGAAGCTGCTCGGGAGTAAGGTCTTTAAAATAGCTGTGTACTGTGCCGAATATCTCGGTTATAGCTCCGGCTCCCAGTCCTCTCTCTCGAAACATATATTCTTCTCCGGGATCTGCCTGAAGCTTGACACACGCCAGACCCGCGGCTTCCTGACCACGGTTATGCTGTTTTTCCATCAGCAAATACAGCTTGTTAAGCCCGTACATCCACGTACCATACTTTTCCTGATAATATTCAAGTGGTTTCAGCAAGCGAATCATCGCTACTCCACATTCATGCTTTAGCGGTTCCATATTATTTCGTATCGTTTAGTTGGCTACTCCATATATACAAAAATACCTGGACCTACTGAAAAAAGTAATTCCAGGTATTTTTATTATTCTTACATTCGACTAAATTCTTATAAAAGAAACAACAAGAATGAGCAGTGCCCAAAAACACAGCATCCAGAAAAAAGAAAAACTTCGAGGAAAACAAAATCCCGAAAAGACCTCTGTTTTCCAACTCTCCATGAGGCAAACTCTGCCATCTCGAATCCGGAGCATACCCTTTTTTCTTTATCTGTTTTACCAAATCACACATTAGAGCACATTACAATTCGGGATGCAAAGATAAAGATTTATTAGCATATTTCGAACATGTTTCAATAAAATAATCTCTAACTTTTTAAGAAGCCGGACAAAAACCTATTCTTTCCAGCCTCCTCCCAGCGCTTTATAAAGATTTACCATACTGATCTGCTTGTCGCGCACCGCATTGCTCAAACCGATCTGAGCATCCAGATAACCACGTTGCGCATCCAGCAAATCCATATAACCTATAACTCCATTCAAGTATTGCAACTGTGCCAAGTCGAGCGTGCTCTTGGAAGCCTGTTCCAGTCGCAGACGGGTTTCATAGATTTCCTTTACCTTATTAAATTCAGCAATGGCATTATATGCATCCTTAAAGGCATTCAGTACTGCTTTTTCGTAAGCATAGGCTGCCTGCTCGCACGCTGCTTTCTTAGCTTTCAGCATAGCCCGGTTCTTTCCCATAGCAAAAATAGGCTGCAACAGATTAGCTGCAAAAAGCTGATGGGGAGATTTAAGCAGTTCGCTTAAGAGGTCACTTTCCGCTCCATAGCTGGCAGTCAAAGTAAGGCGGGGAAACAGATTGGTATACGCCACCCCTACCGCTGCATTAGCTGCAATAAGTGCCTGCTCTGCCTGACGAATATCCGGACGACGTTCCAGCAAGGCAGAGGGTAATCCTACAGGTAAGCCCGCAGAAAACATTACATCTTCCGGCAGTACCGAACGTTTGATATGATGCGGATATTCCCCGCTCAGAAAAGCAATGTCATTTTCTTTCAAGGCAATCTTACGTTCCAAATCGGGAACCAATGTAGCTGTTCGGGCCAACTCTACCTGTGCCTGACGAAAAGCCGTTTCCGAAGTTAATCCACCTTCGTAACGAACTCGTGCAAGATGCAGGCTTTCCCGACGCGCATCGACTGTCTTTTGTACGATAGCCAACTCGTTGTCCAGTGCCACAAGTTCAAAATAAGCCTGTGCAACCTGCGCAACAAGACTCATGCGAAGCGCCCGCTGGTTTTCGATAGACCCCATAAATTCAGCAAGACTCTTATCGCGTGCCCACCGAAGATTTCCCCAAAGGTCGAGTTCCCAAGAGATTCCTCCTTTTATATCGAACTCATCATCTTGTTTAAGGTTGTTTCCTCCATAATTTTCTCTTTCGCGTTCGGCATAAACTTTCAGGTTGACCGATGGAAACATGTTTGCATAATCAATGCGCTTCATTGCGGCCAACTCCTTGACACGTGCCGCAGCTATCAGCATATCCTTATTATAAGCCAAAGTTTTCCGTATCAGCCCCTGCAGAGTTGTATCAGTATAAAGCTGTTCCCACGGGTAGTCGCCGAGAGAAACTGTGTCCACGCTCATACTGTCGAGCGTATCGGGCAGGTCCAGTTTCGGACGGGTATAATGTTTGCCCAGCTGGCAGCTTCCCAACAGAAGCACAGCCGCCAGCATCAATAAAAAGCGATAAGTATATTTAGTTCGTTTCATACGTTTCAGGTTTTATTTATGAGCTCTTTTTGTTTTCAGCTTGTTTTTCGCCTTATAAATCATAACGAAGAAGAAAGGTACAAGCAAAATTCCTACCGTAACGGCTACTATCATACCAAAGAATACACCTGTTCCGATAGCCTGACGGCTTGCCGAACCCGGTCCGGTAGCAATAACCATAGGAACCATACCCAAGATGAACGCCAGTGAAGTCATCAAAATAGGACGGAAACGCAGATGTGCTGCGTGCAATGCCGACTCGATCAGATCCTTTCCTTTGTCGACTTCTTCTTTGGCAAACTCAACAATCAGAATGGCATTCTTGGCAGCCAGACCAATCAGCATAACCAAACCAATCTGGAAATAAGTATCATTCTCCAGTCCGCACAAGGCAACTCCGGCATACGCCCCGAGCACTGCAACCGGAAGTGAGATCAAAACGGCGATAGGTATAGTCCAGCTTTCATAGAGCGCAGCAAGAAAGAGGAATACAAACAAGAATACCAATGCGATGATGGCTCCCGTCTGACCGCCTGCCTGCTTTTCCTGATAAGAAAGACCGCTCCATTCTACTCCAATATTACTTGGAAGTTTCTCACGGGCTATCTGTTCCAGAATTTCCATTACCTGACCGGAGCTGGCTCCGTTCGCGGCTGTACCACGAATAATTGACGTATTAAACATGTTGAAACGCTTGATACTACCCGGTCCTGTCGTATAATCAGTCGTACCCAGTGAAGTCAGCGGAATCATATCACCGTCGCTTCCACGGACAAAGTACAGACCGATATTGTCACGATGCTCACGGTAAGGCGCCTCTGCCTGTATATATACACGGTAAATACGATTGAACATATTGAAGTCGTTCACGTATACCGAACCCGTATAAGCCTTCATCGTAGAGAACACATCAGCCATAGGTACTCCAGACAACTTTACCTTATCACGGTCGACATCGAAATACAACTGCGGAATCTCTGCCTGCAAAGAAGAAGAAAGTCCACTAAACTCCTTTCGCTGCGATGCGTAATACATTAAAGTATCGGTAGCACGAACCAGATCGTCGTAGGTTGCATCACCACGAGCCTCCAACTGCATTTCGAAACCACCCGAAGTTCCAAGTCCCGGTATGACAGGCGGCGTAGAAAGGTAGACCTTACATTCCGGATATTCCTTCAGCTCATCCTGCACATCCTGCATGATTTGTCCGATAGTCGTATCATCACGTTCTTTCCACTCCTTCAGAATCACCGTCAACTGGCTTCGTGCCTGACTGGTTCCCACACGTGGACTGTTACCTGTAACGTTTTGCACATATTCTACCGACGGGTCTTTCATCAGGAAAGCAATCGCTCTGTCGGTTACCGCGCGAGTTCTCTCCAGCGTAGTACCTTCCGGCAACTCAAGCTCCACGGTAAAGAATCCCTGATCCTCAGTCGGGAGGAAGCTGGTAGGAACCAGTCGGTGGAAAACAAATATACAAATAATCACAATACCGAATCCGACAATCACACGGCGCGGATGCTTTATCACCCGCTTGATGCCGGCTACATATTTATTGTTTCCGATAGCGAGCCATTTATTGATGAACGTAAAGACACGGTTCTTGGGCTTGTCCGGATCGGTTGGCTTCAGAATGAGTGAACACATAACCGGGCTCAACGTCAATGCTACAACTGTAGAAAGGATAACGGAAACGGCAATCGTCACACTAAACTGACGGTACAACTGTCCCGTAATGCCCGACAAGAAGCTTACCGGAACAAATACAGCGGCAAGCACCAGCGAAGTGGCAATCAAAGCTCCAGCCAATCCGTCCATTGCCTTCTTGGTAGCTTCATACGGACTAAGTTTCTCCTCTTCCATAATACGCTCCACGTTCTCCACCACAACAATGGCATCGTCCACCACAATACCGATAGCAAGAATCAATCCCAGCAAGGTAAGCATGTTCAGCGAAAAGCCAAATATAAGCATGAACCCGAAGGTTCCGATCAGCGAAATCGGTACGGCCACAATAGGAATAAGTGTAGCACGCCAGCTCTGCAGCGAAAGGAAAACCACAATAATCACCAGCACCAGTGCCTCGAACAGGGTTTTGTATACCTCATGAATAGATTCTGATATATAGGTTGTAATATCGAACGGAATTTCATACTGTAATCCTTCGGGAAAATTCTTGCTGATTTCCTCCATGGTTTCCTTAACCTTTTCGGCCACGTCCATGGCATTGGCACCGGGAAGCATATAGATACCCAGTACAGCCGCATTGCCTCCGTTGATACCACTCTCCGTATTATACGAAGAAGCTTCGAGCGATACACGTGCCACATCACGCATACGGATAAGCGAACCGTCGGCATTGGCACGAAGCACGATTTCTTCAAACTGTCCCACGGTAGAAAGACGTCCCTGAGCCGTAATAGGAATAGTTATATCCAGTCCGCTTACAGGCTGCTGTCCCAGCACACCCGCTGCCGATTCACGGTTCTGATCCTTCAGCGCATTCTGAACATCCTGTACCGTCAAGCCGAAATTTGCCAGCTTAGCCGGGTCCACCCATATCTGCATGGCATAATAACGGCTACCAATGTTCGACACACGTCCTACACCCGGTACACGGCGAAGCAGGTCGAGCACATTGATTGTTGCAAAGTTACTCAAATAGATTTCGTCAAACTTCGGGTCGTCCGAACGCAAACAGATAGTCATCAACTGACTGGCAGCCTGTTTTTCCACCGAAATACCGTTCTGGATAACTTCGGCAGGAAGGCTCGATTCCGCCAGCTTGATACGGTTCTGTATTTCTACGGCAGCCAAATCCGGATCGGCCGAGATATCGAATGTAACAGTAGCCGAAAAGCCTCCCGAATTGGAACTGTTCGACTCCATGTAAAGCATACCCGGCGTACCGTTAAGTTCCTGCTCAATCGGCGTAGCAACTGCCTGCGACACCGTAACGGCACTTGCACCCGGGTAGGAAGCACTGATTTTCACTACCGGAGGAGTGATTTGGGGATATTGGTCAATCGGCAACATTTGGAGTCCGATGATACCGACTATGACAATTAATATGGAGATGACAGCCGAAAACACCGGCCTGTCGATAAAGAAACTCACTTTCATGAATCGTAAAGTTTAATGGGTTGCTTGGTTAATCCTCTTTTTTCTCTTCTGCCTGAGGCTTCGGAGCCTCACCTACTCGTACCTTCATACCCGGAGCAAGTTTATGATAACCCTCGGTTACAATCATCTCACCCGGAGCAAGTCCGCGCTCTACTACCATGTTATTCTGGAATTCCGGTCCCAGTTCGATGAAGCGTTTTTCTACCGTCGAATCACGGCGCATCACGAAAACATAAGCTCCACCTTTTTCTATAATCAGCGACTTCTGCGGAACGACTGTAGCATTTTCACGTACATCCAGCAACAGTTTCACCTTCGTAAACTGTCCCGGAAGAAGGACATGCTCAGGATTTGCCATTTCCGCACGAACGGAAAAAGTTCCGGTTTTCGGATTTACCTGAGGTTCGGCAAAGTCTACCAGACCTTTCTGCTCGTATACACTGTTGTCGGGCAGGGTAATAGTTACCGTAGGCTGCCATGAACGGGTAGAATCCTTCTGTCCCAGCGTTACGTTACGTTCCTTACTTTTCAGATAATCGAGTGCCGTCATGCTGAAGTCTACCAGCACCGTGTCACTCTTTACGATAGTAGCCAGAAGCGACTTTCCGCTTCCTCCTACCAATGTACCCAGGTCGACATGACGTTCACTAATCTGTCCTGAGATAGGAGAACGCACAACCGTATATCCAAGTTCCTGTTCTGCCTGATCAAGATCCGCCTTACTCATCCCCACACTTGCCACAGCTGTTTCGTAAGCAGCAACAGCATTGTCAAGGTCGAGCTGGCTGGCTGCATTCTGCTGGTACAGCGGGCGAATACGTTCCAGATCGCGTTCTGCCTTACGTGCCTGCGCCTCATCCTTTTTCAACTGAGCCCGCACCTTGTCAGCCTTGGCACGATACTGATCCTGATTGATAACAAACAATACCTGATTTCTTTTCACATAAGTACCCTCGGCAAACAACATTTGTTCAAGGAAACCTTCTACACGCGCACGCACCTCCACGAACTGCTGTGCACGAATACGTCCTACATATTCACCATACAGTTCTACGTCCTGTTGTTGAACGGGAGCCACGCTAACTATCGGGGCTTCGGGTTCCACATGCTTTTCCCGCGTGAGAAACAAATAGAGAGCAATGATAACGATGATGCCGATTGCAGCATAAATGGTCTGCTTCTTCTTTAACTTTAATTCTTTCCTTGTCAAAAAACGTTTCATACTTTTTTTTGGGTTTTTGTTATTAGATGCCATAAAGACGAGGGCAATAGTTGTGCCAAAGATACGAAAATATTTTTATTTATTGAAAATCAGAGGCTGAAGCCCCCATTTGTTAAACAGATGTTGAGGATTTTTCTGACATTTTGTGGAAATTATCCCCAACCGGACGGCTTTTTCATTCCCCACTTCCCGACACTTTCATCCCCACTCCCGACGATGAACTTCATAAATCGCCTTGACTTTTCCGGAGAAATCGGGCACGTTTTCTCCAAGACCTCTTGAAGAAACACCTGATTTTTGTACAAACTTTTATGAAATTTGTACAAATTCAGATTTTTTTTGTACAAAAACTCTCTAAGATTCCACGGGCTTTCTTCCATCTTTTTTAGCACTTTCGGAAGCAGAAACCTCATGTCTGAATAAAATATTTGCTAACTTTGCAGCCGAAAATAATCTTTAAACAAAATGATATTAGAGGAACAATTAGAAACTACTGTAAAGATTCACGATCAGCAGTTGCACCGACGCGTTGATCTATTGCTTCGTACAGGAAAACTATTGGTAGAAAGTCTGGCCGATACCAATCGAATTGTGAGAAACATGAAGCGTACAGCAGCTTACTTAGGTATCCCCGAAGAAAAGTTGCACATTAATGTTAGTTTTACCATGCTGATGGTAAATGTAAGTGACGGCGATTATTCGTTTACGAAATTTCAGCGCATTGAAGGACACGGCGTAAACATGACTGCCATTTCCGAAGTCAGCAAACTCTCATGGAAAGCAATAGAGCAAGACTACACACTCGACCAGTACGAAGAAGAACTGGAAAAGATTCGTACAAAGAAACGTAATTATACTCCTACTCAGGTAGCCATCGGAGCAGGTTTCGCCTGTGGCGGATTCTGTATTCAGTTCGGTTGCGACTGGATGGCGTTCCTTTATGCTTCCATTGCTGCCATCATCGGCATGCGCATCCGTCAGAAATGTAACGAATCGGGCTTGAACCATTATATGGGTATCGCCATTTCTGCTTTCATAGCTACCATGCTTGCATGGGCTTCTACGTTCCTCCCCGCCGAATGGACCAGCACACCGTGGCATCCGTTGCTGGCATGTGCCTTGTTTATCGTACCGGGTGTTCCATTGATCAACTTCGTCGATGATATGCTCGACAATTATATTCAGGTAGGTATCGTACGTGCCGTCAATACCCTGCTGATGGTAGCTGCCATGGCATTCGGTATTGCATTTGCCGTAAAACTGTGCAGCATCGCCGATTTCTTCCCGACTATCAGCATGGTTCCTCATCATGCCTATTGGGAATATGCCATCGCAGCCGCTATTTCGGCTATGGGATTCTCCATGATTTTCAACATCCAGCGTCACCTGCTGTGGGTAGTAGCCATCGGAGGTATATTGGCTGTATGTACACGTAACTTCGTAAATCTGGGGCCGAGCACCAACAATATAGGTCTGGATATGGGTCTTGTTATCGGTTCGTTTGCCGGTTCGGTACTGGTAAGCCTCATCGCTATCAAAGCCGTGCACTGGTTCCATGTTCCCAATCACGTACTTACCATTCCTTCGGTTATTCCGATGATTCCGGGAGTACTGATGTACCGCATGTTGTTCGGCTTGATTAACATGAACGTCCAGTCTATCGATCAGATTACTCCACTAATGAAAGCTATCGAAAGCGGTGTAAACTCCGGTCTGGTCATCATGTGTATCGCACTGGGTGTTGCTATTCCAAACATCTTCGGACGTAAATACATTGCCTCGTCGAAGAACAAACGTCTTGCGGCTATTCTGAAAGAACGCAAGGCCAGAGGCAAATTTGTAGAATGGTAATCAGAAAATCATAAGAAAAAGACAGAAAGGGCGAAAAGTTAAGATATATAAAAAACTTAATCTTTCGCCCTTTATTGTTTGTTCTACGCAAAGGAAATAGTAATTTCAATGTATCATTAACCAAACTAAAAAATAAGACGTATGATTAGACTGAATGTTTTTATTAGAGTAAAAGAAGAAAAACGTGAAGCAGTACTCGTTGCTGCCAAGGAACTTGTAGCTGCATCACAAAAAGATAAGGGCTGTATTGCTTACGATGTATTCGAAAGCGCAACTCGCCACGATGTGCTGATGATTTGCGAAACATGGAAAGATGCTGAAGCATTGTCGGCTCATGAACACACTCCTCACTTTATGACTCTGGTTCCACAGATTGAAGAACTGGCTGAAATGAAGATGGAAAAATTCGAATTCTAATATGAAACAAACGGCATTTGCTCCCCCAGAGGAACAAATGCCGTTTTTCTTTTATCCAAGCGTACGCTTACAGTTCAAATTTTGTATTACGCATATCCCCCGTTTCGGCAAAGGCTATGTGCATCTTCAGGGCATTCCGCAATGACATAGGCGTATGACAGCTCTTGCCTTCCGAAAGTTTCAGATAGTCCCAGAGCAGTTCCTTGTAATCGGGATGTGCACAGTTTTCAATAATGCAACGTGCCCGCTGTGAAGGCGACTTGCCACGCAGGTCGGCTACTCCCTGTTCGGTTACCAGAATCCGCACATCGTGCTCCGTACTGTCGACGTGCGACACATGAGGAACAATAGACGAAATCAGTCCGTCCTTAGCCGTGGAAGGAGTAGTAAATATAGAAAGGTAGGCATTTCGTGCAAAGTCGGCCGAACCGCCAATACCGTTCATCATCTTGCTTCCCAGTACATGCGTACTATTTACGTTGCCAAAAATATCGGCTTCCAAGGCTGTATTTACAGCAATAATACCCAGACGACGAATCATTTCCGGATGGTTTGTAATCTCCTGCGGACGCAACAATATACGTTCCCGCAATTCGTCGATATGACTATAAAGCATATCCAGCCGGTCATCGGACAATGTCAATGAACTTCCGGCAACAAAACGGATACGTCCCTGCATCATCAAGTCGATAACCGAATTCTGAATCACCTCGGTATACATGGAAAAGGCCGGTAACTTGCTGTCGGCTCCCAGTGCTCCCAGTACGGCATTGGCTATATTTCCCACACCCGACTGTAAAGGAAGGAAGTCACGAGGTATGGCTCCTCGCTGATATTCGCTCAAAAGGAAGTCGGCTACATTCTGCCCGATGCGGCTGGTAGTATCGTTCAGTGGAGTGAAAGCTGCTATCCGGTCGCGTTCATTGGTACAGACTACCCCCACAACTTTTTCAGGATCGACCCGTACCGTAATGCTTCCTGCCCGGTCGTTTACCCGATAAATCGGAATCTCTCTGCGGTATGGCGGAGTATCGGGAATATAAATATCGTGCATTCCGGTCAGCTTGCCGGCATGTGCTTCATTCAGTTCTATAATGACTTTGTGGGCTACCTTCACCAATGTAGGCGAAATACCTACCGAAGTACTGAGAACAATCTCTCCTTTTTCCGTTATGTCGGAAGCTTCGACAATAGCTACATCCACATCTCCAAGGAAACCATAGCGTACGTCCTGACCTATCTGCGAAAGATGTACATCGTAATATTGCACTTCTCCACTATTGATGGCATTACGCATGTCCTTGTTCGACTGAAAAGGAGTACGAAACGCTACAGCATGTGCCAATGCCAGTGCCGAATCGACCTGACTTCCCGTAGCCCCTCCGGTAATAAGACCTACCTTAAACTCCTTTCCTTCTGCATGTAGTTTTTCGGCGTAGCGTGCCAATGCCGCAGGGACCGCCTTGGGTGTTCCTACAGACGAAAAGCCTCCCACTCCTATCGTGTTTCCATTGTGAATGATTGCAGCAGCTTCATCTGCTGATATAAAAGGATATTTCATGTTGTATAAGATGTGATAATTTATAATACTTTGACACAAATGTAGGATAGTTGAGCTAAAATAGCAAGTTAAAAGAGCTATTTTATTTTCATTTATTACATTAATAAGTTACAAGAAAGAACAATATGAAAGAAAAAGAGGTATGTTTCTTGATAGCAACATACCTCTTTGGGAATGAGCCGAAAGCGGGACTCGAACCCGCGACTTACTCATTACGAATGAGTTACTCTACCAACTGAGTTATTTCGGCAATGACTTATTTGTCAAAAGCGATGCAAATTTACGGTTTTCTTTCAACTTGCAAAATGAAAATGAAGATTTTTTCACTAAAAAGAATTATTTTTTCTTTTGCTCGGTCTTATGTCATCAATAACAGAAGAGGTAACGAATATAAAAAGAAAACGTGCCGACGTTTATGGTAAAACGTCGGCACGTTTTCTTTAATTTCCGCCCACAATTTTCAGGACACGTCCTGTTTCTATTTTTTCTCGCCGAACAGGATGTCATAATCCCTTTTCGAGGCAAGTATAGTCCATTCTTCCGGAATAAATTTCCACTGGTTCAAAGGTTTCGGATCGAGCACCTTTACTTCCTCAATGCGCTTCATCAGATAAAAACGTAAATCCTTGTCGGTAGAGTAAACAATACGCTTTGCCAGTTCCGTCTTGGGAATGCCTGCACCTTTCGTCAGCAAGTCGCCTCCACCATTCCCGCGATACGAATTGACTGCCACCCGATATACCTTATTCATATCGAAAGGTTCTCCGCTTGCCATGCGCTCTATCCGGATTTTTTCACCCTGAGGCTTTGTCACGTCCACGGTATAAATAATACCTGCTGCCGAATCGAAATTAAAACTTGGATTTTTGAAACGCCCAAAACCTTTGTCTTCCTCATTGAAAAGCATCAGATGGTCGTCGGGAGAATGCATCTGATTTGTCCAAAGAGTATACGACATTTCCAGAAATCCCTTGATTTCCTTACCTGTCAGCTCCATGGTATACAGCAGGTTCTCATATTTATAAAGGTTGAACATGTCGCTCATATAAATATCTCCCTTCTTGATTTCGGCCGAAAACGACAAGGGAGCACAAAAAGAAACATCAGCTCCTGTAATGTCGAGCTGCAACTGATGAAGCAAATCGATAAATGCCGAAGGACCGAAATAAGCATCTTTTGTTGTAATGGTTTCTTCGATACGTCCGATTTTTCGTGAAACGAAATCCATAGTGGCCTCATACGCTCCCTGAAATACATTCATGAAATCCGAATCCGGCGCATATCCGTCCATATTTACCAGCTTACCTTCCACTTGTTTGGAAACCACTTTTCCATCCTGTTTCGTTACTGTAAAAGTAACTTCCGAAACCACTTTTGACATATTGGCTGGGTCTACCATCAAAACGGAATCTCCTTCTACATTGGTCACTTTCTCATTCCTCCGTGCATGATCGTGTCCCATAAATACCACATCGAAGCCCGGAACATTCTTTGCCACATTGCCGGAACCGTTTTCTACCACATCGTCGAGCTTATTGCCCTCAGGACCGGCATGAAACAAGCCTACCAAAATATCCGGATTTTCTTTTTCACGAATAATCTTTACCCATTTGCGTGCACAGTCTTCCATATCTTCAAAATGCAGACCGCTCCACAACTGTTCGGGAAGCCAGGAAGGAATGGCAGGAGTTATCATACCCAATATAGCAATCTTTACTCCTTCTTTTTCTATAATATAATAAGGTGGCAAATACGGCTTTCCGGTCTTGTTATCGACAATGTTAGCTCCAAGTACCGGAAAACTGCACTGACGTACCCAACGGTCGTACACGGCATGTCCGGTTTCTATATCATGATTTCCCATGGTACCTACATCGTATTTCATATAGTTCAGCATGGCAGCACATACATGCTCCGATGTAGTATCCATATAATTATAATAATAGGCTACCGGCTGCCCTTGAAGGATATCGCCGTTGTCCATCAGTATAACGTTATCATACTTTTCCCGTTGCTCTTTCACATACGAAGACACACGGGCCAAGCTCCCCTTCGTCTGCTTATTACGTATAAAATCATAAGAGAAATAACAACCATGCACATCGCTGGTCTCGATTAATTTCAAAGTTACCTCACCGTCTTGTGAAGCATGAACTGCGCTCAGGCTTCCAAGCCCTAAAAGCGTCATCAGACAAATCAGTAATTTCATAACAAATTAATAGATAAGACTGCATACAGGCGACAATTTGTCAGGTACTGTATACCATGATTAATTCAATACCACAAAGATAATGGAAGTTGACTACCTGCAAAACCCTTAAAAGAATAAATAGCTTTCAATATGGTTAAAAATCTGTTAACAAAAGGACAATGTGGCACATTCTTTGCTTTATTTACAAATAAAAAAACAGACTGTATGGCTTATATAGACTATTACAAGGTTCTTGGAGTTGACAAAACGGCAACTCAGGACGAAATCAAAAAAGCGTTCCGTAAGTTGGCTCGCAAATATCATCCTGATTTGAATCCGAACGACCCTACGGCTAAGGAGAAATTTCAGGAGATAAATGAAGCCAACGAGGTATTAAGCGACCCCGAAAAGCGTAAGAAATATGATGCTTACGGGGAAAACTGGAAACACGCCGACGAGTTTGAGGCACAACAACAGGCTTATCAGGCTCAAGGCGGAGGAGGTAACGGCGGAGAATATTGGTATTCTACCGACGGACAACATTTTACAAGTGGCTTTGGAGGAGAAGGTATGCACGGATTTGGTGGAAACGCCAGCGGATTCTCCGACTTCTTCGAAGAGTTGTTCGGACATGGAGCTGGCAGAGGACGTAGTGCAAGAGGCGGATTCCGCGGACAAGATATCGAGGCTTCTTTGCAACTATCTTTGCGTGAAGCAGCTACTACGCACAAACAGACGTTCAGCATCAACGGTGAAACATTGCGTATTACCGTGCCGGCCGGAGTAGCAAACGGGCAAGTTATTAAATTGAAAGGTCATGGAGGCAAGGGAGCAAACGGCGGCCCCGACGGAGATTTGTATATTACTTTCGTTATTCCTGATGACCCTGTCTTCAAACGGAAAGACAATGACTTGTATACAGATGTAACAATCGACTTGTACACGGCCGTACTGGGAGGTGAAGTTACAGTCAATACATTGGACGGACAAGTAAAACTGAAAGTTCGTCCGGGAACTCAAAACGATGCGATGGTGCGCCTGAAAGGAAAAGGCTTCCCTGTTTACAAGCAGGAAGGCGTAACAGGCGATCTGATTGTAACTTATCACGTAACCATTCCTACCACGCTGACGGAAAAACAAAAAGATTTGTTCCGACAGTTACAGCAAGGATAATCTAAAACCGTACGACTATGCAGAACGATTTAATCATCATAAACGACTATTGCACACATTGCAACATCGAACCCGACTTCGTCCTCATGCTGGGCGAAGGCGGTCTAATAGATATCGAAGTGATAGATGATACCAGTTATTTTCCGGCTTCTCAGTTGAATGAACTGGAAAAATATACTCACCTGTATTACGACTTGTCCATCAATATAGAAGGAATCGATGCCATCCGTCACTTGCTGGAAAGAATAGAAAACTTGCAAAACAGAGTAAAAACGTTGGAAAATGAGCTGCGTTTCTACCGCAGATAATTCCCATAATTACGAAAACCTTGTCACGTACCATCAGGCCCGTGGCAGGGTTTTCTTTTTATATGCTCAAAAGTCGCAGGTCAGACCGATAAAGAACGTTCCGGTCTGCTTCTTGTGAGGCAATCCTATTTTCTGTCCTTCCACCACCATGTTACGGCTTCCTCCGTACAAATCATAATCGGATGTCGTATATCCCAGCAATACCGATAGACGTTCCATTTCCAGAGCCACAGCAAACCGTACATGATAATAACATGCCCTTGCCTGCGAGTTACTGACTCTTCCTGAAGTTACCGGCACATCAATAACTGCATCCACCGGAACATAATTTACAACAGCACTTGAATTGGGAGGCAAAGGAACAGTAATACCGGGAGATACGCGGAAAGACAATGCTACATCACGGTCATGATCCAGATAAACAGAAGGTGAATACAAATAAATCCCCGACCGGAAAGCCATGAGATATGCCAAGTCATTCTCCTCTATCCGCCAGTGTAATTTTTTATCTCTTGCATCTCCCGAATAAACATTGTCATCATCTATCTGTGGAGTAAAAAGCAATCCTGCTCCAACGCCAATAAAACGCCAGAGCTTATATACGACACCTGTTTCCACTTCCCATGTCATATAATTGTTCGCGCCCCCATAAAGTTCCCATACCCAGTGCCTCTCTTTTTCCGGTTCCTGCGCCATTGCTATTGATATGCCTAAAAAAGAAAAAAGAATGAGGCAACAAACACTTCGTTTTATATTCATAAGTCATAACATTAGTTTAAGTTGTTACATAATATATCACCGAAAGATTATTTCATATGCAAAAAACAACAAACGATTTCCTCTAAAAGTTCATTGTATCGACCTCCATTTTCAAAACTTTAACCAACAGACATCCTTGCTGTTCCTCTTTATCACGTAGCATTACTACGTCTCGGGAACAAGTTTGACCAGCAGATATCCTTGCCGTTTCTTCGTATCATGTGCCATTACTACGTTTCGGAACCCAATTGAACCAACAAAAATCTTTGCAATTCCTTTTCCCTCCAGTCCGACCGCCTTCCTCTTATCCTTCATCATTCTGCTTGATATTTCATCTCTAAAACTGACCAAATTTCCAAGTTCGACTGCCTGCCTATACGTAGCGTTAGTCACTATTTCCCTGTCCTCTTCCTCAACATTCTCAATCAAAGAACTTCTCTCAAATCCGAATAAAGCTTAAACGGGCCGGCAAATCACCTTCAAAATAGATTCTCCCCTTACCCCGAATTCTTTTTTTAATTACATTTGTGCCACATTATTAGAAGAAGTATACATGGAACAATTCAGCCAAATGATTGCCACAGCCCTGAAGCTACCTGTCCATCGGGTGGAAAATACATTGAAACTGCTTCAGGGAGGTGCTACAATACCCTTTATAAGCCGTTACCGAAAAGAAGCAACCGGAGGACTCGACGAGGTACAGATAGGAGACATCCATACGCGTTACGAAAAACTCTGCGAACTTGCCAAGCGAAAGGAAACGGTACTTTCTACCATCGAAGAGCAGGGAAAACTAACCGATGCCTTGCGTGAACGCATCGCCAACTGTTGGGATGCGACGGAACTGGAGGATATTTACCTGCCTTTCAAGCCCAAACGGAAAACCCGTGCCGAAGCTGCACGCCAGAAGGGACTGGAACCGCTCGCCATGCTGCTGTTGATGCAGCGGGAAAACAATTTGTCTGCCCGGGTACGTCAGTTCATCAAGGGAGAAGTCAAGGACGAAGAAGACGCACTAAAAGGAGCACGCGACATCATCGCCGAGCAAGTGAACGAAGATGAACGTGCCCGCAACCTGATACGAAACCAGTTCAGCCGTCAGGCCATGATTATCTCGAAAGTAATCAAAGGCAAAGAGAAAGAAGAAGCTGCCCAGAAATACCGCGATTACTTCGACTTCAGTGAACCGCTGAAGAAATGCACCTCTCACCGCCTGCTCGCCATCCGTCGTGGAGAAGCCGAAGGTATCCTGAAAGTATCCATCACTCCCGATGATGAAACAGCCTGTACCGAACGGCTGGAAAGGCAATATGTACACGGAAACGGGGAATGTTCCGCACAAGTGGCAGAAGCTGTAAACGATGCATATAAGCGTCTGCTGAAACCAGCAATAGAAACAGAATTTTCCGCACTCAGCAAAGAAAAGGCAGACGAAGAAGCTATCCGTGTCTTTGCCGAAAATCTCCGGCAGTTACTGCTGGCTCCTCCTTTGGGGCAAAAGCGCACCATGGGTATCGACCCGGGATATCGTACCGGATGCAAGGTGGTCTGTCTGGATGCTCAGGGCAATCTGCTGCACAATGAAGCAATTTATCCGCATCCCCCAAAATCGGAAACGGCACTGGCCGGGCGCAAGCTTGTTAAACTGGTCGAACAATATAAGATAGAAGCCATCGCCATTGGAAATGGTACGGCAAGTCGTGAAACCGAACGTTTCGTTACGTCCCAGCGATACGACCGCGAAGTGCAGGTATTTGTAGTCAGCGAAGACGGTGCTTCCATCTATTCGGCTTCCAAGATTGCGCGCGACGAGTTTCCCGAATACGATGTGACGGTACGTGGAGCCGTATCAATCGGTCGCCGACTGATGGACCCGCTTGCCGAACTGGTCAAGATAGATGCCAAATCTATCGGGGTGGGACAATACCAGCACGATGTGGATCAGACCAAGCTGAAAGCATCGCTCGACCAGACAGTAGAGAGTTGCGTGAACCTGGTCGGCGTGAACGTCAATACGGCCAGCAAGCATCTGCTGACGTATGTTTCGGGACTGGGACCTACACTGGCTCAAAACATTGTAGATTACCGTACGGAAAACGGAGCGTTCCACTCGCGCAAGGAATTGCTGAAGGTGCCGCGCATGGGCGCTAAAGCTTTTGAACAGTGTGCCGGATTCTTACGAATTCCACACGCTGATAACCCGCTCGACAATTCGGCTGTGCATCCGGAGAGTTATACCATAGTAGAAAAGATGGCAAAGGACTTGAAATGTTCCGTTGACGACCTGATCAAAAACAAGGACTTGCGCAGCCAGATAGATATCAAGAACTATGTGACCGATACCGTGGGACTGCCTACACTGACCGATATCATGCAGGAACTGGATAAACCGGGACGTGACCCGCGCCAGAAGATTCAGGTTTTCGAATTCGACAAGAACGTACAAACCATCGACGACCTGCGGGAAGGCATGGAACTGCCCGGCATCATCAATAACATTACCAATTTCGGGTGCTTCGTAGATATAGGAATCAAGGAAAACGGACTGGTGCATATTTCCCAGCTTGCCGACAAGTTTGTCAGCGATCCGACAACAGTCGTCAGCATGCACCAGCATGTACGTGTGCGCGTGCTCAGCATCGACCACGAACGCAAGCGCATTCAGCTTACAATGAAAGGACTTAATTAATGGAAACAGAAAAACAAACATGTGGATGGTTCGTCTTTAATAGCGGACAGGTATTGATAGAAAAAAAAGAAGACGGGTATCATATTCCTTACGGAACAGAACCTCCGGTTGAAGTTCCCGTTGGAAGTACAATTCATACCATCGGCGAGATAAACGGTTATCCCGCCAAAACATACGCCATTCATGTTCCGGTGGCAGGAGATGAAAGCACGCCACGCATGATGAAGGACTTGCGTGCTTCGTTCGATGTGCTTCCGCTGGAAGAATACAAGCGTGCCGGGAAAGCATCACAAATATTGAACTGGGACAAGAACAGCCGCTATTGTCCCATGTGTGGCGTACCGACCATACAAGTTTCTCCCATTGCCAAACGATGTCCGGAGTGCCGGCAGGAGTTCTACCCGCGCATTTCACCTGCGGTCATTGTACTTATAAAAAAAGGTGACAGTATTTTGCTGGTGCATGCCCGCAACTTCCGGGGTACATTCAAAGGACTGGTAGCAGGTTTTCTCGAACCAGGAGAAACACTGGAAGAGTGCGTTTACCGGGAAGTTATGGAAGAGACGGGACTGACGATAAAGAATCTGAAGTATTTCGGCAGCCAGCCATGGCCCTACCCCAGCGGCATCATGGTAGGATATTATGCCGAATACGAAAGTGGAACCATCAAGCTGCAGGATGAAGAACTGAGTGCAGGAGCCTTTTACAGCCGGGATAATTTGCCGGAAATACCGAAAAAACTCAGCATCGCCCGCAAGCTGATTGACGCCTGGCTGGAACACAAAATTTAATCTGCAACTAACAGACAAACATAGAACGCCCCTATCAAATTCCCTTCCGGAAAATGACAGGGGCGTTCTTTATATATCTCATATACTTTTTTACAGCTCTGAGAACTTCACTCGAAAAGTTTTATTTCATAAAAGCAGGAACCGGCAAGTGCATTCCCGCCATAACCAGTCCGTTTTCACGGGCATACTGCAAATAGGTCTTACGGGACTTTATCGCATTCTCCTTATCCATATCATAGGTTGCACAGATTTCCGGATGTCCTGCCTGCAAGGCCGCACCATGCATCAGGTCGCCGATGACCAGCAACTTGCCCGCCTGATAGACCGTATGCCCCGGTGTATGTCCTATCGCTTCGCGTGCAACGACCTTTCCGGGCAGTGTATCGCCGAAAGCAAACAGGTGCAAACGGTCTTTGTATGCGTTCATAGTCTTCACCACCTGTTCCTTTTTGTCGGCAGGCATCTTCATCCAGCCGTCGTATTCTGCTTTCGAAGCATATACTTCAGCGTTCGGAAATACTACACTGTCGTTTCTCATCATTCCACCGATGTGGTCACCGTGAAAATGTGTCAGGTAAATATACTGTATATCGGCCGGAGATACGCCCAGCGAACGCAATCCGTCCATCAACCGACTGTCGGGAGCTCCCATTCCCGTATCGAAAAGAATACGTGCACCATCACTTTCTACCAAGAAGGTACTGATAGAAGCCGGTATGCCGTTCTCCAGCGAAAGACTTTTTATCAGCTCGTCACTTGCATCGGGGAAAAGCGTACGGGGCATCAGCCGTGCAGGACCGTTATCCCGAATCCATGTTGCTTTCACTCCATCGAGCACGCATGTTGCCAAAAGACTATCTCCTTGCACCCCTGTCCGGCTACTTGTTACACTCATACTGTCTGCACTTATTTTTTCATCTGCTTGTTTCTTGGCACTGTTGCCGCAACTGGCAAGCGACAAGAGCATCGTCGCGCCAAGGGCATAACTCCATATCTTACGTTTCATTGCTATATAGTTTTAAAAGACTTATTCTTGTCGAAAAATAGTATCCACCCAAAACCTCCCTAAGGTAGCGGGATTTTTTCAGACTTCCAAATGATGTTTCACATTATCACTTGCTTACTTCGTCGCAGAATTACCCTAATGGGTATCGGGTTCGCCTGAAAGCATACAAAACAAGCGGGGAGAAAGAATCTTTTTCTCTCGCGATTCCCTCTCCCCACTTCCTTCGGGCACCTGCCTGCAACGAAGCAGTTCCCGTATCAATTAACCAAATATGGTTTATTTCTTTTTCATCTTCTGCATCATGCCCGCCATCTTGCTGCCAGTAACCATCTTCATCATCTTACGAGTCTGGTCAAACTGTTTCAGCAATCGGTTTACTTCCTGAATACTTGTACCACTACCTTTCGCGATACGTGTACGGCGGCTTCCATTCAGAATTTCAGGACGGGTACGTTCTTCCGGAGTCATTGAGTAAATAATTGCTTCTATACTCTTGAACGCATTATCGTCGATATCGATATCCTTGATGGCTTTTCCCACACCCGGAATCATGGAAGCAAGTTCTTTCAGGTTACCCATCTTCTTAATCTGATGAATCTGAGTCAAGAAGTCGTTGAAGTCGAACTGGTTCTTCTGGATTTTCTTCTGAAGACGTTTAGCCTCTTCTTCATCGTACTGCTCCTGCGCACGTTCAACCAGCGAAACGATATCACCCATTCCGAGGATACGGTCTGCCATACGAGCCGGGTGGAACTGGTCGATAGCATCCAGTTTTTCACCTGTTCCCACAAACTTGATAGGCTTGTTTACTACGGTACGGATAGACAGAGCAGCACCACCACGTGTATCACCGTCGAGTTTAGTCAGAACTACGCCGTTGAAATCCAGACGTTCGTTGAACTCACGGGCTGTATTGACTGCATCCTGACCGGTCATTGCATCGACTACGAACAGTGTTTCATCCGGATTGATGGCATTCTTGATAGCTTCAATCTCGTTCATCATCTGCTCGTCTACGGCAAGACGTCCGGCAGTATCGACGATAACCAAATCGTAACCTTTTGCCTTTGCTTCCTGAATGGCATTCAACGCAATCTGAACCGGGTTCTTGCTGTCGGGTTCGCTATATACAGGAACCTCAATCTGCTGTCCCAGCACCTTCAACTGTTCGATAGCGGCAGGACGGTATACGTCGCAGGCTACCAGCAACGGTTTACGGTTTTTCTTGGTTTTCAGCATACGAGCCAGCTTGCCCGAGAAAGTAGTTTTACCAGAACCCTGCAAACCAGACATCAAAATAACGGCAGGACGATTCTTCAATTCGATTTCAGCAGTATCGCCACCCATCAGTTTCGTCAGCTCGTCGTGAACGATTTTTACCATCAACTGGCTTGGCTTAACGGCTGTCAGCACGTTCTGTCCCAGGGCTTTTTCTTTTACCGTATCGGTAAAGTTCTTGGCTACCTTATAGTTTACATCGGCATCCAGCAACGCACGACGTACATCTTTCAGTGTTTCGGCCACATTGATTTCGGTGATTTTTCCTTCACCTTTCAATATCTTAAACGACCGCTCTAGTCTTTCACTTAAATTATCGAACATATATTTTCAGTTTTTCTTTTTATTTCCTTATTTTATTAGGGCGCAAAATTACAAAAATAATCGGATGCATCAAATCTTTTTATTCTGCCATTTCGCTTTTTTCAGATAAACGACGCTGAAAGTCAGCATCAACGTGTAATAAATGATTTCGGTAGTAAAGCAAATATCGACCGGAGCACGCAGAACCATCCCCACGACTATGACATACAAAGCATAAAATACCTGTACACCAACTTCGAGCACCAGTGCAGCCTGCGTATTACCGGTTCCCGAAATACCGTTGAAATAAATATTCGCCACGGCAGATATCAGCATGGCTCCGCAAACGACATACAAAGCCGGTACGGATTCCAGCAACAAGGCTTCCTCATTGGTATAAACAGCCAAGATAGCTCGCGGAAACAATACGCAGAGTACCACACAGACAACCATGATGAGAAACGACATACGGGCTATTTTGTGGAGCAATGTCATGACACCCGAAACACCTCCCGAACCAATCAGGTTGCTGACCAGGGTATTTGCCGTAGTGGAAAGCGACTGCACCGGTATCAGAAGTACGACATACACGCTGCGCACAATGTTGGCAATGGCAAGCTGTCGCTGCCCGAGCCGCTCCAATGCCATAAAAAAGACAAACCAGATAGCCATCGCCAGAAAATACTGCACCATGGTAAAACAGGAAATGCGCAAGATACGCATCACCATGTCCCAGTCGAAACGGCCGAAACGGTTCAGCCCATATTTTTTCAAGTCGATTTTACAATAGGTATAAGCTATAAAAAACAATAAGGAAGAAGCTTCTGCTATGACCGATGCCAGCGCTGCTCCCCGTACACCCATCTCAGGAAAGCCAAACTCTCCGAATATCATGGCATAATCCAGAAAGACATTGACCAGTGCCATGACGATAGCACTCATAGTCAGCACCTTGGTCTGAGTCACCCCAATATAGAAAGCCCGGAACATAACGTTGACAAATGCAAACAGAAATCCCCAGATACGCCAGGTAAAGAACTCATACGTGGCATGGAAAATGGTATCGGAAGTAATCAGCAAGCGAATCAGTGGCTCGGCACATAAAGACATCAGTATCAGCAGCGCGACGCCCATACCGAAACTGAACGTAGAGCCCTGCCACATAATCGGCCCCACGGCATGAAAGTTTCCCTCCCCGTTGCGGCGGGCTATCAGGATTTGTGAACCGACACTAAAGCCGAAGGCAACGGTATAAATGCAGATATACAATAATCCTCCCATTGCTGCTGCACCGAGCGCCACCTCGCCGACATGTCCCAGAAAAGCCGTATCAGTCACATTGATAACATTTTGCGCAAGAAGTCCCAAGAATATCGGATAAGTGACATTCCATATTTCTTTATTTGTATACATAAAAACTGATTTTCTTGTTTTGAAACGAAGGATGTACAAA
Source organism: Phocaeicola sp. HCN-6420 (assembly GCF_037890145.1). Taxonomy (NCBI): domain Bacteria; kingdom Pseudomonadati; phylum Bacteroidota; class Bacteroidia; order Bacteroidales; family Bacteroidaceae; genus Phocaeicola; species Phocaeicola sp. HCN-6420. The sequence continues at coordinate 19,224 of NZ_JBBKBJ010000012.1, read as the reverse complement.
GATACAATTTTTATGCAGTTCTTCACAAACGCACATTCGTTTTTCAGCTTATCTTAATGAAAACATCCTTATCTTTCTGGAAAATTTGTACAAACTTTTTTGTTTTTTGTACAAAAAATAAAAAAACGTCGGGAGGTTTTCTGCGAAAGATGCAGACAATTAAAAATCAATGTTTCCACGAATTTTGAAAAAGCCTAAAGGCTCAGATTGAAATCATCCCCGTCGCCCAGCACCGGAAAGTGTTTTCGGAACGCGTCCAGCGGCTCACGTGCAAGTACAGCCGTTGCCGTTTCTTCCTTATCATCCTCACACGACGCTATCAGCTTGCCATAAGGATTGATGATTACGCTACCGCCGTTGTAAGAACACTGCGGATCATGCCCGGTCCGGTTTACACCAACCACATAACACTGGTTCTCGAGTGCCCGTGCCCGCAGCAGTGTATCCCATACCTCCCGGCGGCTGACAGGCCAGTTGGCTACATAAATCGCCACATCATAATCGTTCCGGCAACGCGACCACACGGGAAAACGCAGGTCGTAACAAATCTGCAAAAGAATACGAAAACCTCCATACGAAACAATCACCCGCCTTCCACCGGAAGTATACTGCTTATCTTCCCCGCCGAAAGTAAACAGATGCCGCTTATCGTAACGGTGTATCGTCCCGTCGGGACAGACAAAATAAAAACGGTTGTAAAACATTCCCGACTCCTTTACCGAAAGACTACCAGCAAGAGCACACTGATGCATTTCCGCCATCCGGCGCATCCATTGTAAGGTTTCCCCTCCTTCCTCTTCGGCAATTTCCATGGGAGCCATACTGAAACCGGTAGAAAACATCTCGGGAAGCACAAACAAATCCGTATCTTCATGCCCTTCCATCAGCTTTTCTATGCTTTTACGGTTTGCAACCGCATCCTCCCAGACGATATTCGTCTGCAAGATTGTAACCTTCAAAAATGTTGTCTGTCTATTCATTTTTACATCCCTTTTCCAAAATTCGATTGGCCCAAAGGTAATAAAAGTAAGCTGATTTAGATGTTGTTTACAAAATCTTTGCTATTTTTGTAGCAAAATTGAGTTAATGTATCAACAAATGAACGTATTAGAATTAAGTGAACAGGAGATTATCAGACGTAACAGCCTGAATGAAATGAGAGCGATGGGCATTGATCCATACCCTGCTGCTGAGTATGTAACCAACGCATTTTCGACTGACATAAAAGCCGAATTCAAGGACGACGAGGCAGAACCGCGCAAAGTATCGGTTGCAGGACGTATCATGTCACGTCGTGTGATGGGTAAGGCTTCTTTCATTGAATTACAAGACTCCAAAGGTCGTATTCAAGTATACATTACCCGCGATGATATATGCCCGGATGAAAATAAAGATTTATATAATGTAGTATTCAAACGCTTGCTCGACTTGGGCGACTTTATCGGCATCGAAGGTTTCGTATTCCGTACACAAATGGGAGAAATTTCCATCCATGCACAGAAACTGACCGTGCTATCTAAATCTATCCGCCCGCTGCCTATCGTAAAATATAAGGACGGCGTGGCTTACGATAAGTTCGACGATCCCGAACTTCGCTATCGTCAGCGTTATGTAGACCTGGTTGTCAACGACGGCGTAAAAGATATTTTCCTGAAACGCACCAAAGTATATAACTCGATGCGTGAGTACTTCAATTCGAAAGGTTATATCGAAGTAGAAACTCCTATCCTGCAGTCTATTCCAGGTGGAGCAACTGCACGCCCGTTCATTACACACCATAACGCACTGGATATTCCATTGTATATGCGTATCGCCAGCGAACTTTACCTGAAACGTCTGATTGTAGGCGGATTCGAAGGTGTATACGAAATTGGAAAGAACTTCCGTAACGAAGGTATGGACCGCACACACAATCCGGAATTTACCTGTATGGAAATCTATGTTGCCTACAAGGATTACAACTGGATGATGACCTTTACTGAAAACATGATTGAAAAGATCTGTATGGATGTAAACGGTACAACAGAAATCAAGATTGGCGACAATACAATCAACTTCAAGGCTCCGTTTAAACGAGTTACCATGCTCGACTCTATCAAAGAATTTACGGGTTATGACCTAACCGGCATGAACGAAGATCAAATACGTGAAGTATGCAAGAAGCTGAACATGGAAATCGACGACACCATGGGTAAAGGTAAGCTGATTGATGAAATCTTCGGCGAATTCTGCGAAGGCAACTATATCCAGCCGACTTTCATCATCGACTATCCTATCGAAATGTCACCGCTGACCAAGCGTCACCGTAACAATCCGGACCTGACAGAACGTTTTGAGCTGATGGTAAACGGAAAGGAACTCTGCAACGCTTATTCTGAGCTGAACGACCCAATCGACCAGTTGGAACGATTCCAGGAGCAGATGCGACTGAGTGAAAAGGGTGACGACGAAGCCATGATTATCGATAAAGACTTTATCCGCGCACTGGAATACGGTATGCCTCCTACATCGGGTTTGGGTATCGGTATGGACCGTCTGGTTATGTTGATGACCGGACAGAGCACTATTCAGGAAGTATTGTTCTTCCCGCAGATGCGTCCCGAAAAGGTTATCCCGAAAGATGCTCCGGCAAAATTTATGGAACTGGGTGTTCCTGAAGAATGGGTACCAGTTATCCAGAAAGCAGGATACAATCTGGTATCGGATATGAAAGATGTAAATCCGCAGAAACTGCATCAGGACATTTGCGGAGTGAATAAAAAATATAAATTAGAATTGAAGAATCCTAGCGTCGACGAAGTAGCTGGCTGGATACAGAAAATAGGCTAAAATGAAACTCCCCGGGAAAATAGCAATCATGGGTGGAGGAAGCTGGGCAACGGCAATAGCAAAAATCATATTGACCCAGGCAGACTCAATAAACTGGTATATGCGCCGTGACGACCGGATCGAAGAATTCCGTCGTCTGGGCCATAATCCGGCTTACCTGACCAGTGTGCGCTTCGATATGAAGTGCATCAACTTCTCTTCAGATATAAATAAGGTAGTGAAGGAATCGGACACACTGATATTCGTCACTCCTTCGCCGTATCTGAAAATCCACCTTAAAAAGCTAAAAACGAAACTCAAGGATAAGTTCATTGTAACGGCTATTAAGGGAATCGTCCCCGACGAGAACCTGATTGTGTCCGACTACTTTCATCAAATGTACGATGTTCCCGAAGAGAACATTGCTGTACTGGCTGGCCCGTGCCATGCAGAAGAAGTGGCACTGGAACGCTTGTCTTACCTCACGGTAGGATGCAAGGACATTGAAAAAGCAAAGATGTTTGCCCGACAGCTCTCGGGACATTATATCAAGACATCGGTCAATACCGATGTGGCAGGCATAGAATATGCGTCTGTCTTGAAGAATGTGTATGCTATCGCTGCCGGTATATGCAGCGGACTGAAATATGGAGATAACTTCCAGGCGGTACTGGTTTCGAATGCTCTTCAGGAAATGAACCGCTTTCTCGATACGGTACATCCGGTGAACCGGTGCACGAACGACTCGGCTTACTTGGGCGACTTGCTGGTAACTTCGTATTCCAATTTCAGCCGCAACCGCGTATTCGGAACAATGATAGGAAAAGGATATTCGGTGAAAAGTGCACAGATAGAAATGGAAATGATAGCCGAAGGCTATTACGGTACCAAATGTATCAAGGAGCTGAACAAGCACCTGCACGTAAACATGCCGATAGTAGACGCCGTTTACAACATTTTGTATGAACGGATTTCTCCAATGATTGAAATCAAATTACTGACTGATTCATTCAGATAATAAAGAAGAATATTTATGGAAAATATTAAACTTGACATCAACAAGTCTTTAGGTTTTATTTCCAAAGACAAACTAGCTGCTTACGAACCTAAGGTAAGAGCATGTATGGAAACATTGGAAAAAGGTACAGGACTGGGAAACGATTTCCTGGGCTGGTTACATTTGCCTTCTTCCATTACTAAAGAACATCTGGACGACTTGAAAGCTACCGCACAGGTTCTGCGTGAAAACTGTGAAGTTGTAGTTGTTGCTGGTATCGGCGGAAGCTATCTGGGTGCCCGCGCCGTTATCGAAGCTATGTCCAACAGCTTCTTGTGGTTGCAAGAAAAGAAAGCAGGACAGCCTACTATCATCTTTGCCGGACACAACATTGGTGAAGATTACTTGTACGAGCTGACTTCTTTCCTGAAAGACAAGAAATTTGGTGTAATCAATATCTCTAAATCGGGTACTACAACCGAAACAGCTTTGGCTTTCCGCCTGCTGAAAAAACAATGCGAAGACCAGCGCGGCAAGGAAATGGCACGTAAGGTCATCGTTGCAGTAACTGATGCAAAGAAGGGTGCAGCCCGTGTAACAGCCGACAAAGAAGGTTACAAATCATTCATTATTCCTGACAACGTAGGCGGACGTTTCTCTGTTCTTACTCCGGTTGGCTTGCTTCCTATCGCAGTTGCAGGCATCGACATCGACCAGTTGGTAGAAGGTGCACGCAAGATGGAAGAGGTTTGTGCTAACCAGAATATGATGGAAAACCCGGCTGCTCTGTATGCTGCGACACGCAACGAACTGTATCAGAGCGGCAAGAAGATTGAAATTCTGGTAAACTTCCAGCCGAAACTTCATTACTTCATGGAATGGTGGAAACAACTTTACGGAGAATCAGAAGGTAAGGACCACAAAGGTATCTACCCAAGCTCTGTAGACTTCTCTACTGACCTGCACTCAATGGGACAATGGATTCAGGAAGGTGAACGTACTATCTACGAAACTGTTGTTTCTATTGAAACTCCGAACCACGAACTCCGTGTACCTTCTGACGAAGAAAACCTGGACGGTCTGAACTTCCTTGCCGGAAAGCGCGTAGACGAAGTAAACAAAATGGCCGAACTGGGTACTCAGTTAGCACACGTAGACGGCGGCGTACCTAACATGCGCGTCAGCGTTCCGAAACTGAACGAATACTATCTGGGACAGTTGATTTACTTCTTCGAAAAGGCTTGCGGTATCAGCGGTTACCTGCTCGGAGTTAATCCGTTCAACCAGCCGGGTGTAGAAGCTTACAAGAAGAATATGTTTGCCCTGCTGAACAAACCAGGATACGAAGAAGAGTCTAAGGCTATCCAAGCTCGCTTGAAATAAAGACTACTGAATGAAGAATGGATAATGACAAATCGAGAAGGCAGTAACTCTTGCAGATACGGTCTTACTCGCTGGTCGTTATTCATTCTTCATTATTTATATATATTATTCTTAACTGAAAAGAAATGTTCCAACAAGCAATAAACAATTATCTTACCACACATCACTTTGACAAACTGAACCTGAAGGCTGTATTGTTCGACATGGACGGCGTACTATTCGACTCCATGAAAAACCATGCTACAGCTTGGCATGAAGCAATGAAGCAATACGGCATGCACTTGAGCCCCGAAGAAGCCTACATGCACGAAGGACGTACAGGAGCAGCTACAATCAATATTGTCAGCAGCCGCCAGCGGAACCACGAAGCAACCGAAGAGGAAATAAAAGAAATCTATCAGACAAAGAGTAACATTTTCAATTCACTCCCCAAGGCTGAACGGATGCCGGGTGCCCTGGAATTGCTGAACAAAATAAAGGCAGCAGGTCTGATTCCCGTCATTGTAACCGGTTCGGGACAAAAATCGTTGTTGGAACGCTTAAACAAAAACTTTCCCGGAATATTCAAGGCCGAACTGATGGTCACCGCATTCGACGTGAAATACGGCAAACCTAACCCGGAACCCTATCTCATGGGACTCCAGAAAGCCGGTGTCGAAGCCAACGAAGCCATCGTGGTAGAAAACGCTCCCCTGGGAGTTCGTGCCGGAGTGGCAGCAGGTATCTTTACCGTAGCAGTCAATACCGGTCCGCTGCCCGACAAAGTTCTGCTGGATGAAGGAGCCAATTATCTGTTCCACTCCATGCCGGATTTCAACAAGAATTGGGAAAATTTTTACCAAGCAATCAAATAAAATCGTATATTTGCATTTGAGCATTTACAAATGCTTATACTAACCCTAACAAATTCAATTGGATATTCGGGAAGGCTGCCTCGTGACGAAGCAGCCTTTTCTGTATATTTACACTATCTTATTATACATCGAAACGGATATGCTCTTAATCTATAGCATAAACAACAGGAAATTATTCTACAAACACGTACCTGATTCATTCAACAAGTTTCCCACTAACTTCCCGCCTATAACCGTTGGAGCAATCAATTATCGAAAAAACAATAAATGATATTCAAACTTCATCCCAAGAGGCAGCTAAAATAAATTTAAGCAGCCATTAATCAAGCATTGTCTTAACAGCCTCTCTATATAATTAATATAATGAAGCGCCTCCCCAAAAGTAGGTATTCTACTTCCAAACATGCCAATATGTTTTTTTGTTAATTAACATAAAAAAGAATGCTATATAAATCGTTTATGACAATATTTTCCATGTCAGCAAATGCATAAAATACGTTAAAAGCACATTCAATTCAACGCAAAACAGCAACGTATACGTTAATAAATGAAAAAAAATTCCCCACACTCGAAGTAAATAAACAGACAGAAGTATGTTATTCATAATTATTTTAATACATTTGACAAAAGAGGGGGAATAAAAACAAACACATTGCTAATTAAGCAACATTTTGATAAACAACAATATCCCTACATGTAGGTATTTAACTTAATTATAATTAATGCGAATGAGAAAAAAGAGCTTAAACAATTTGCGAGCCGGTTTAATAGCTGGATTGCTACTATGTGGCTGGGGAGGAATGGGCTTGGCCGTACAAGCCCAATCTCTTCAAAAAGTAAAGGTATATGGAACAGTTTATGATATATCCCATAAACAAAAAACTCCTCTTGATTTTGCTTCGGTATCGTTCCCAAGTTATGCAATGGGTACTACAACCACTAAAGATGGAACTTATGTATTGGATAATGTACCTATAGGAAAAACGCATATGCGTATACAATATTTAGGGAAACTTCCGATTGATACATTAGTAAACATTACACGTGATATGAAACTTGATTTCAGTCTGCGTGATGAGAATTTTAAATTGAAAGAAGTAACGGTGACAGCCAAAGCGAATGAAGCAGGCAAGGCCACTTCGTCTAGTATTTCACGCACAGCTATGGATCACATGCAGGCTACCAGTCTATATGATATCATGTCTCTACTTCCTGGAGGACTATCTTCTAATCCAACACTGAATTCAGCTCAGCAGATTAATATTCGTCAAGTAAATACCACATCGGATAATAATTCGCTGAATGCTTTAGGTACAGCTATTATAAAAGATGGTGCTCCGATTTCCAACAATGCTAACTTACAAGCCCTTAACCCAACAGTGGCAGGTGGATCGGAATCATTGGCAGGAGGTGCTGCACCCAGTGGAGGAGTCGATGTACGTAGTATTTCTACTGAAAACATTGAGTCAGTAGAGGTCATTCGTGGTATTCCGTCTGTTGAATATGGAGATTTGACATCGGGAGCTGTTATCGTACATACTAAAGCTGGTCGTGAGCCCTTGCGTATTAAAGCGAAGGCCAATCCTAATGTATATCAGGTTTCGGCTGGTACAGGTTTTGAATTAGGTGGCAATAAAGGAGCCCTGAATGTAAGCGGTGACTATGCCTACAATACAAAAGACCCTAAAGCTTCTTATCTTTTTTATCAGCGTGCTACAGGTAGCGTGATGTATTCAAATACATTTTTCAATAATAAATTACGTAGTAATACCTCAGTAGATTTTATTTATGGTAAAGATACTCGTAAACAGAATCCTGATGATACACGTACACAGGTTGCTTCCAGTGGTCGTGATCAAGGAATAGTATTTAATACAAATGGAATCTGGAATATCCATAAAGGTTGGTTGCAAAACCTTCGTTATGTAGCTTCGGCTACTTATATGGATAAGCAGAGTTCTTATCAACAGGTCTATTCGGTAGCCAATTCATATTATTCCATGACTACAACAGATGGAGCTGTACTATCCAATATACCTGGCAATCATATTTATGATGCTCTGGGAAATGAACTGACTCATTTCGGATCCGAGGATATAAACCATTATGCACAATATCTTCCTGACAGTTATAAAGGAATCTATAAAATAGACAGCCGAGAGGTGAATGTGTATGGAAAGTTGACTGCTAATCTTTTTAAGCAATTTGGTCACGTAAATAATCGTATTTTATTCGGTATCGATTTCAAGTCGGATGGAAATGTGGGTGACGGTAAAACCTTTGATCCGACAGCTCCTCCATATAGAAACTTGTCACAGAAAAACGCTACGTTCCGGCCTCGTTCTTACAGAAGCATTCCGTTTATTAATCAGTTTGGAGCGTTCGCGGAAGAAAATTTCCACTGGATGATTGGTGAACGTAATTTACATCTTCAAGCAGGTGTACGTTATGACCATATGTCTGTGGTGGGAGGAGTAATTTCTCCACGTTTCAATGCTTCATTCGATTTAGTACCCGATATGCTAACTATTCGTGGAGGATATGGAATAACGAGTAAGATGCCAACATTGCTTTACCTGTATCCAGAAAATGCATATTTTGAATATGCTAATATAAACGAATTGGCCAATGAGAGTATCCCAGAAAATGAGAGAATTTTGATGACTACAACTCATGTCTTCGATGTACAGAATAAGGATCTGAAGATTGCTCGAAATTATAAAGCAGAAGCTGGTCTGGATTTCCATTTGGGACAAATGCGCATGGGAGTAACTGGGTATCTGGAACGTTTAAAAGATGGATATACCTTGGGACAAGACTTCTCTACATTCAGGCCTTTAACTATTAATGAGTATGCCCGAAACGAGAACAATCAGTTGGAGACTGTTGCAACTCATTCTGTATTGGCCGATTATTACCGTCCAGGCAACAACTTGTTTATCAATAATAAAGGAATTGAGTTTGAATTGGATTTTGGACGTATAGATGCTATTCGTACTGCATTCAATTTAAGTGGAGCTTGGATGCGTACGGAGAGTTATAACAATGGATATAATTTCTATGATAATTCAAGTAGTGGACTTTCCGGACGTAGAAATGTTGCTATTTATGCCCCCAAAGATAAAGTGAGAAATGACCAGCAATTTACTACAACCTTACGTGCTACACACAATATACCAAGCATTGGTTTCGTGGTAACCTTGACAGCACAGGCTGTATGGCAGGAAGCTAATTGGTCAACCTATGCGAACGATTCTATTCCAATAGGATACATATCTGTTGAAGATGCTTCAGTTCATATGTTTGAAACAGGCAAATATACCACAACAGAACAAGTGAAGGCCGATGGTTATGATTACTTGTTGAAAACAGTAAATCATAATGATGCTATTAAGGAGTCTTATTCACCCTATTTTAATTTTAACATTAACGTAACTAAGGAAATAAGTGATAACTTCAGAGTTTCTTTCTTTGCCAATAATATGTTTAGAAGTTATCCACGCAGAGAGTCAAAACGTAGTCCGGGTAACTATGTAACACTGAACAACCGCTTTTTCTTTGGTTTGGAACTCTCTTTAACTCTCTAACGGAAATAAATTATGCATATGAGAATAATATATATAGTATCATTAGCTTGGATGCTTTTAGTTTCATCCTGTGATTCTTTTCGAGATGTAAAAGGTGTCGAGGATGTAGCATCTATGAGTGTTGCTGTAAATATACAGCTTGATGTAGAGAATTTGGCAGAAATTAAAGACTTAACTCTTAAATTTGACAATTATGATGAAGATTTACATTTGTCCCAAAAATGTGCAGTCGGTAAGGTAGAAATGGATGGAGTGATTCCTGGAATTTATACCATTACGGTTTCTGGAACCGTATTAAATGCAGACGGAGATGAATTTTATGTGAATGGGAACCTCGTCAATAAAGCATTGTTTGGACACGTAAATGAAGTCGATGTGATGGCTCAAGGGCTGAAAGTAAGTCCATTGGTCTTTAAAGAAATTTATTATGCAGGTTCCAGATCTGAAACAGGTGGTGTTTATTTTCGTGATCAGTTTTATGAGATTTATAATAATTCATCTTCTATATTGTATCTGGACGGACTTTACATTGCCAATCTGACACCAAGTAAATCTACGCTTACTTTACCTGTTTGGCCAGAAGAAGATGGAGATAATTATGCTTATGCAGAGAGAGTCTGGAAGTTTCCGGGAAATGGTACAGATTATCCGTTGGAACCCGGTGAATCTTGCGTAATTTCACAATTTGCAGCGAATCATCAATTGCCGCAATATAATCCTCTGTCACCTATTGATGGCAGTACCTCTGAATTTGAATTTAATATGAATAATGCGAATTTTCCAGATCAGCCTGCCTACGATATGGTACATGTATTTTATGACGGAAAAGCAGAAATGGGAACTGTTCCTCAATATTTGACTTCTGTTTTTGGTCCTGCAATGGTATTGTTCCAAGTTCCCCAAGGTGAGACCTGGGATCCTGTCAATGATGCATCTATGAAAACTACAGACCTGAGCAAACCTAATAGTGATACATACTATGCCAAGATTCCTGTTAAATATGTTCTGGATGCGGTAGAATGCATTGACAACGAATCGAAGGTAAACGCCAAGCGAATGCCAGCAGTATTGGATGCAGGAATAACTTATGTAGGAGCTACTTACTGTGGCTTAGGAGTTGCTCGTAAATTGTCGTTAGATGAGAATGGAGAACCCATTCGTAGAGAAAATGGTGCTTTGATCTTTCAAGACACAAACAACAGTACAGATGATTTCGAAAGAGGAGTGGTGCCAATGTTGCGCCGCTATGATGTAAAGATGCCTTCATGGAATCATACGTTGCGTTAAAAAAGGTGGAACTTAATGAAGAATAATATATGAAACAACAAAATTATATATGGAGAACTGCTTGCTTATTGACTTTGCTTAGTATCGGCAAAATACAAGTAGCAGCTCAGCAAGGATTTTCTATGGCCGGCTTAGAACAAATGAAAGAACAAAGAATCTGGTTTCATTCACAGAATGCTGCTGGAACTGCTTTGGATGATCTTCAGAATTATTCGGATGTGAAATTAAATTTTCAAAATACCAGTGGTAACTTTTCCCGACCTCAAGAGGGAGAAGGAGAACGCTCTGTGGGAGTGAGCAGTGAAGGATTCTTGAATCTGAAGGATGCATATGTATGGGGCGCTTTTTCATTTTCACAGGAAAATAAAACAGATGCCGGATACAATGCTTCTATAACTGATCCCTTCCGAGGTATGCCTTATTATGTTGCCGATGCTTATAAAAGTAGTTGGAGAAACCAGTATTATGATTTAAAATTTAGAGCAGCCACTCCACTCTATTGGGGAAAATTAGCTTTCGGTTTGGAAGGAGGATATCAGGCTTCACTGGCTGCAAAACAACGAGACCCTCGTGTAGATACCCGTTTCTATATATTAAAGTTGATACCAGGAATATGTTACGCAATTAATTCTCACCATCGCTTAGGTGTTAACTTTTCCTATGCTTCAATAAAAGAAGATTCACAAATGGCTAATTCAGATTCTTATACAGATCAGGATTATTATGAACTCTTCGGACTTGGAGTGGCTGTTAAAGGAATTGGTTCCGGACGTACAACGAACTATTACGGAAATCAGTTTGGAGGATCAATGCAATATAATTACGCAGCAACAAATTTAAATTTATTACTAGAAGGTACCTATTCTATTAAAGCCGAAACTGCAGAGGTGTCATATTCAACTCCACGGAAAATAGGTTCGGTAAAAGATCAGTTAGGCAAGGTTGCAATGACGCTTTACACTAAAGGTGAAAAACTGGTACATCACATAAAACTGGATGCATCTTATCGTATGATTGATGGAATCCAGTATATTAATCAGCGTGACAACACTGAATCGCAAACTGGATGGATGCAAATGTATAGTAACGTACGTTCAACTTATGAAACTAAAGCTGCTACGCTTCATTACAGCTTGATTCGCAATCGTGGTAATGAGTATAACTGGCGTGTAGAAGCCTTGGCATATTATGAAAACCAGAAGGACAAATATATATTGCCTTATTCCGTAAAAAGTCATGAAAATATCTATATGGAATTATGTGGCAAGAAGAATTTTGTATTAAGTGACAAGCTCATGAAGCGTTTGTTGGTGACAGTACGGGGAGGATATAACAAAAATCTCTCAGGCTGTTATCAGTATGGAGGTTCACATGCAGACTATTTAACTGTCACTCAGATGGAAACTCTGGATGCTAATTATCTCATGTCAGATTATTGGAAATTGGGAGCTGCTGCAGTATATTCCCAACAATTAAAACAGGAAAGTAAAACACAAGTTTTTGCTCAAGTTGGCTTTGATTATGTAAAGGCGGAAGATTTTGATTTCAGCCATAGAAGTTATTTATCTGTTAGTATCGGGTGCAATTTCTGATTATGAGAAGATTATTCATATATTTTATAATAACAGTTTTAGGTTTGTGTGTACAACTAAATGCACAAACAATCTTGAAACCCAAAATGAAAGTAGAGCATTCATCCTTTGCCATTATTGCTGACAAGCAGACCTGGCAAGAGTGCTCTGCCGAGTTGGAGGCTTATCAACAAGTGTTAGGGAAGGAATCACTTCCCACCTTTGTTGTTTATGATACATGGAAAAACCCAGAGGCCGTAAAAAAAGTTATCTTGTCTCTGTACAAGAAACATAAGCTTGAGGGAGTAGTATTTGTAGGAGATATTCCTATCCCAATGATTCGTAAAGCTCAGCATCTAACTTCAGCCTTTAAAATGGATGAAGAGACTGATTGGCATGAATCTTCGGTACCAAGCGACCGGTTTTATGATGATTTTCACTTGAAGTTTGATTTTATAAAACAAGATTCTCTGCATCCCCAGTGTTTCTATTATGAGTTGGGGGTACATTCTCCCCAACTCATACGTTGTAATATTTATTCGGGCCGAGTTAAGCCCATAGCAAATGGAGTGAATAAATATGAACAGATTCGCAAGTACCTACATAAAGTGGTGGAAGCTCATCAGTCAAGCAATCGTTTGGATCAGTTCTTTTCGTATACGGGACATGGATCATATTCAAATTCGTTGCTTGCATGGGTACCGGAAGCGTACAACCTGCGTGAACAGATGCCGGGAGTATTCGATAAAGAAGGAAGGGCTCGTTTCATGCGTTATTGCTTTACACCATATCCCAAGAATGATATTATTAATATGATTAAGCGTTCTGATCTGGATCTGGCTATCTTTCATGAACACGGTCTACCCGATCGCCAGTATTTTTCAGATATTCCCGAAACAAGCAGTCTGGAAGAACATATCAAACAATTAAAAACAGACTTGCGACAATATGTCCATAACTGGGTACGCAATCGAAGTCTTTTAGGAAAAGAATATCAAAAAGCTGATACAATATATGGATTAGACTCTACATGGTATAAAGGGTATGATGATCCTGTTATCATATCACAAGATTCGTTGGAAGATGCTCGTATGGGATTGTCATTGTCGGATGTAACTGAGGTCTCCCCTAATGTTCGGATGGTTATTTTTGATGCATGTTATAATGGCGATTTCCGCGAAGATGACTATATTGCCGCACGGTATATCTTTGCAGCCGGCAAATGCGTGACAACTTTTGCCAACTCTGTCAATGTATTACAAGACAAACAGGCAAACGAGTTACTAGGACTACTTGGTTTGGGAGCACGAGTCGGGCAATGGGCTCAGTTGACTAATATTCTGGAATCTCATATTACAGGTGATCCCACTTATCGATTTACCTCATTCGATCCGAAGATAGATGCATCGGTACTTTGTAGAAAGCCCTACGATGAAGCTGAAATATTGTCTTTGCTTCAATCTCCTTATGCTGATGTACAAAATTTAGCATTGCATCGTTTGCATGCAAATGGTTATAAAGATATTTCGGCATTGTTACGACATACTTTTGAAACCTCTACTTTAGCTATGGTACGTTATACTTGTTTCTCTCTACTGAAAAAAGTAAATGATTCCAATTTTAGTGAAATCTTGGTACCTGCTTTAAATGATTCATATGAATTCATCCGCCGTTCTGCGGTACGTGAGATGATAGCAATGGGGAAAAATGAGTATTTACCCCATCTGGTCAGAGCATATATTGAAGACCGGCATACATCACGAGTGGCCTTTAATATAACCCTCGGACTATACGTATTTGACGAGCAGCCACTCAAAGAAGCTATTGATAACGTCCTCAAAGATAGTTACATTCAAAATAAAGATGAAGTACGTAGCCAGTTAATGAAAGCTTATGCTTCACGTTATTCCTCAGACAAGGCTATATTACAGCGAAAGGAGAAAGAAAAAATGCGCTTGTTGTACGTCAGCTCTTTGCGCAACTACCCTATTCACGGTTCCGTTGATGCTTATTTGAATTTATTGCAGGAACAATCAGAAAGTGAAGAATTTAAGTTAAGTTTGTTACGTTCTTTAGCTTGGTATAAATACTCTTATAAACGACCGGAGATACTGAGAGTATGTAATGAGCTGCGACGTGATAAGCACATTTCGACTGCTATTCGTCAAGAGGCAGAAAGAACCTATTATAGATTAAAAAATGATTGATATATGAGATTTGTTTTATTATATCTTGCACTATTATGGAGTGTTGTGTCTGCTTCGGCACATACCATTATAGAGCAGCCAGTCAGCCAAGGTCCAACTTCGTTTGCAATAGTGGTTGATAATTCCACGTATGAAGCTACACACACGGCTTTGCTAAAATACCGAGATGCAGTAGAAGCTGACGGATTGCCAACGTATATTATACGTGGTGATTGGAATACTCCGGACGAAGTGAAACAGGAAATTATAAAAGTATATCGCCAAGCTGAACATTTGGAAGGCATCGTATTAGTCGGAGACATACCTATAGTCATGATACGTAATGCCCAACATATGACTACAGCCTTCAAAATGAATGAAGAAGCATTTCCTTTTTCACAATCGTCTGTTCCAAGCGATAGATTTTATGATGATTTGCATTTGAAATTTGAGTTCATCAGACAAGATTCTGTACAGACCGATCATTTCTATTACAAATTATCGGAAGATAGTCCACAACAGCTGAATCCTAATTTTTACTCAGCTCGCATTAAGTATCCTGACGGATGGAAAGGTGATAAATATGAAGCATTATCAGATTTTCTTCTAAAAGCAGCCTATGCTAAAAGACAGACTGCAAATAATCCATTAGATAACATCGTCTCGTTCAATGGAGGAGATTATAATTCTAACTGTTTGATAGCTTGGATGGATGAAGAAAAGGCTTACAGGGAGGATTTTCCATTGGCTTTCCGTCAAGGACAAAATTTTAAACATCTCAATTTCAGGATGGATAAGGCAATGAAGTATAGCTTGCTGGATGAATTACAACGTCAGGATATTGATTTGTTCATGTTTCATGAACATGGACTGCCAACAAAACAAGTTATTAATAATGATAGAACCGGAGATAGTTTTACAGAACGTTTGCGTTTAATGAAGACTGATCTGTATCACAGTCTGCTGCAAAAGGTAGCTGCGGGAAAGAATGAAGATTCATTAAAGCAGGTAATGATAAAAAAATATCATTTGACGAATGCTTTCTTCAAAGATTTGCATAATGATGCCTTTTGGCGGAATGATTCAATTATATCTGCCGATATTTATCTGACACCAGAGGATTTGTCTGGTGTGGCTACTAACCCTAAAGTAGTTTTGTTTGATGCTTGTTATAATGGTTCTTTCCAAGATGACGATTATCTGGCTGCATATTATCTTTTTAATCGGGGCAATACAATCGTTGCTCAAGGCAATACCCGTAACGTTCTGCAAGACCGATGGACTATTGAGTTCATAGGATTGCTGTCACACGGAGTAAGAGTTGGACAATATAACCGTTTGATAGCAACACTAGAAGGGCATCTGATGGGAGATCCGACCGTTCATTTTGCACCGATAAAAACAGATATGAATTTGACAACAGACATAGAGTTGAAGCAAGGACAATCAGATTATTGGGAAGAACTGATGTCTGTTCCATATGCTGATATTCAGAGTTTGGCTTTACGTATGATAGCAGATGCTGACAGCTTACATTCCAATGAGAATGAAATATTGAACACTTTTAAAAATACTCCTTATAACACTGTTCGAATGGAAGCATTGAAGTTGTTGGGATGCTATAACGATGACAATTTTACGGAAGCTGTACGTATGGGAATCGGAGATTCCTACGAGCTTATAGCACGTCAGAGCGCAAATTATGCAGGTGAGATTGGCGATCCGGTTCTGCTTCCGGCTTTGATACGCGAATGGATTGACGGAGGTGAACGTCAGAGGGTTGGCTATATCATCAGCACCATTCTTCCTCTTTTTCCACAAGAGGACGTAAAATCTGCCACAGACGAGTTCTACAAGCATGCAGAACGTATGAATGCCAACGAAGAGCAGAAAATGATTGAAAGAGTCTTGAATAAAAAATTTGCCATGGTCAAGCAGATAAATGATAAAATAATGAACGAACGACTGCCTATAACAGACCGTATATCTGCCATTCGCATGGTACGCAACAATCCCTATCATTGTTACGTAACAAATTATTTAGATTTGTTGGCACGCAAGGAAACCCCTGTAAAAGTTCGAGTAGCAATGGCCGAAGCGTTAGGATGGTTTGTTCATTCCCGTGAACGCATTCATATTTTGGAAAAATGTCAGGAGCTTTTGCAAACGACTGACTTGCCCGATGAACTTTCGCTTGAAATACAACAAACAATACATAGATTAACCTAACTTATTTGAAAAAAAATATGACACAAAAATTATTGACCTTAATGGGTTTGTTGAGCATTTGTCTTTACTCCTATGCTCAACAAATTATCAAGCCAGGAGTAAAGACTGCTACAACATTTGCTATTGTGGTAGATAATACCAGTTACGAAAAAACGAAAAATGCTTTAGAAGCTTATAAGCAAAGTATAGAAGCTGATGGCTTGGGCACATATCTTTTAGTAGATGAATGGAAATCTCCCGAACAGATTCGTAAATTGTTGATTCAGCTACATTCAGACCGTAAATCACCTCTTGAAGGTTGCGTATTTGTGGGTGATATTCCCATTCCGATGCTGCGGGATGCCCAACATTTGACTTCAGCGTTTAAAATGGATCAAAAACATGACTGGAAGGAGTCTAGTGTACCTTCCGACCGTTATTATGATGATTTTGGTCTGAAGTTTGATTTCTTGAAGCAGGATGCAGATATACCTTTGTATTTCTATTATTCATTGCGTGCAGACTCTAAGCAATATCTTTCTCCGGACATTTATTCAGCTCGTATAAAACCGCTGGAGCTGGAAGGGGTTGATAAATATCAATTATTGAATAAGTATCTAGAAAAGGTAGTGGCAGAAAAGCGTGAAAATGCCAACAATGTAGTAGATTATTTGAGCATGGGACGAGGACATGGATATAATTCCGAAGACCCGACAGCATGGTCAGGAGAACAGTTAGCTATTCGTGAACAACTACCTCAATTGTTTCGTCCGGGATCTACAGTAAAATTCTTTGATTTTGATGTAAACTTCCCCATTAAAAACACCTATTTAAACGAAGTACAGAGCAAGGGACTTGATATTATGCTATTTCATCATCATGGTGCGCCCGATACGCAATATCTGAATGGCTATGAAGAGGTAAATACGATAGATCCCAGTATCGAGAATATAAAGCGTTTTTTGCGTAGCAAGATACCTGCTTTTGCCGAGACGAAAGGAAAAGAAGCTGCAATTGCAGAATATATGAAAAGATATAATGTTCCACGTGAATGGTGTGAAGAAGCTTTTGATCCGGAAAAGATAAAAGAAGATTCTCTTTATAATTTATCACTAGACATTCATACAACCGATATCCATCCTCTTAAACCACAGGCTCGTTTTATAATGTTCGATGCTTGTTTTAACGGTTCATTTTATGAGAAAGATAATATTGCTGGAGCTTATGTCTTCTCAGACGGAAAAACAGTGGTAGCTCAGGGCGGAACTGTAAATACGATTCAAGATAAATGGCCTGATGAATTTTTGGGACTGTTGGGAGCAGGCATGCGTATTGGACAATTTAATCGTCTGGTTTGCTATTTAGAAAATCATCTGATAGGTGACCCTACATTCCATTTTGCCAATAATAGTGGCATTAATGTAGATATCAATCGCGCATTGGTCTTGGAAGAAGGAAATTTGAACTATTGGAAAAAACAACTCGATAGTCCATTGCCCGATATGCGTGCTTTGGCATTGAGAGAATTGTGTAAAGGAGGATATGACCAACTTCCAGAACTTCTGGAAAAGTCTTACTTTACTTCTGACTATTTTGTTGTACGCTTGGAGGCGATGCGCTTATTGGCGTTAAATTATCCGGAAAAAGCCATAAAAGTATTACAAGCTGCACTCAATGATGGATATGAACTGGTACGACGTTTTGCCTGTGAGTATGTAGAGAAAAATGGACATCCAGACCTTATTCCCGCAGTTATCAAGGCATATCTAGAGCGTCAGCATGAATCGCGTTTAAACTTTAAACTGATATCTGGATTAGGAGCTTTCGACACGAATGCTTTGTTACAAGAACTCGACAAGCAGGCTGCAAATAAATATTTTTATGATTCTTCGTATGTAGACCGTTTCAGAAAACAGATTAAACAGAGTGAAAAACGCATGCAGGCCGATTTAAAGGAAATGTTTGATACAACTGTAAAACCCAGTCGGGTACGCTTGGATATCGTAGTATATCGTAACCATCCCAATACTGCTGGCATCGATCCGTTATTGAAATTTGCATCTGACGAAACTCGGGATAAAAAACTTCGTTTAGCTGCGATTGAAACTTTAGGCTGGTTCAATGAAAATTATCGTCGCAATGATATTGTTTCGGGATTAAAACAGATTAAGACCGACGACAAGGAATTGAAGAATGAAATAGAAAAGACAATCCAGAGATTGATAGATGGACGAGGAGTTCATAATTAATCTTCGCAACTATATACTTTATTGTACCAACGGTTTTGTATAATTACTGGTTTACCCAGTCATGTATAATGAACAAAGTTCATTTAATTAAAGT